>CANROK010000005.1 GCA_947632205.1 uncultured Bacilli bacterium | reverse complement strand
AATGATTCAAGTATAACATATAAAGTAAAAGTAACAAACTTTGGAAATGTTGATATGGGAATATATAATATCGATGGATTAGATGATAGATTAACATATACAATAGAAGGATATAAATTAAAAGAGAAGATAGAAAAAAGCGGAAATAAAAAAGAATTCAAAATAACAATTAAATATAAAAGTGGAAGTTATGATGAAAATAATATAGATTATAATATCTTATTAAACTTTGAATTTAGAGCATATTATAAAGTAACATATACAGGATTTCCAAGTGGAACAGATAGTTTACCAAAAGAAGTAATGGAAAGAGATACATTAACATTAGATTTAAAAAATTATCAAAATGGAAGATATAAGATAACAGAAAATAATATAGAGTTATCAAGTGATAAATATACATATATAAATAATGAATTAACAATAACAACAGTTGAAGGAGATATAGAGATAACATATAAGAAGATACCAGAAATAGAATTAGTATTAAGAGAAAATGATAAGAATAAAAATATAACAGAAGATTTAGTAGGAGGAATGTATAGATATCAAGGAACAAATGGTGTTAATAATTGGATATGTTTTGGAACAACAGACCAAACAGAATGTACAACAGATGATGGGATAGACAAATATATGTATAGAATAATCGGAGTAACAGAAGATGGAGAATTAGCTCTAATAAAAGAAACTGTTATAAAAGAAGGAAGTACAATAAAATTTCGATGGAACGATAAATATACAACAACAGATTGTGGAGAAGACGGCTCTTTATGTACATGGGCAAACTCAAAACTATACAATAGACTAAATGGTTTATGTAAATCCGATAATCCAAATTGCTCAGGAACAGGAACTGGTTATGGTGGTCAAACAAATATATTTATAAATAGTAGTTATTATGATTATTTAAATGATAATACATGGTTAGATAAAATAAGTAATCACACATGGAAATATGGAGATTCAGAAGAGTGGGAGTGGGATAGTTACAATGGATATAGTGCATATTCAATAGAGAGTCAATTTCCAAATAGTATAAAAGCTAAAATTGGCTTACAATACATACATGATTATTACTACGCCTACCCAGGAGGAAAACCAGGAAGTTATAGCACAGCCAAAAATGCATGGATGCACTACAGCAAAGATGGATATAACACCCGTACGTCATATGAATGGCTAATAAGTAGATACGGCGTCCGTGGCACTATTGTTAGTGGATGGTTGGTGGATTCCTACGGGCCTGTGAACCGCAGCAACAACCTATTCTACGACGGTGGAGTTCGTCCAGTTTTCTATCTTACACCAGATATAATCTTAAAAGAAGGAACAACAGGAGAAAAAGATAATCCATATATTATTGCTAATAATATGGATGGATATGTTCAAGATTTAAGTGGTAATAATAATTATGGTATAAGTTATGCTGCAGAATGGAATGAAGAAGGAGTAACTACTAGTAATGAACAAAAAATGGGCTATGTTGATTGTGGACTTGCAGGTTATGACTTTAATCAAACAATGACAGTTATAATGCGGGTAAAATGGAATGGATATACTAATAATGATTTTCAATGCTTTGGTGGTAATATAGTTAGTGGATCTGAAAGAAATGGTTTTGACTTTTCAATGTACAGAGGCGCTAATAATCCTTATATAGATATTTATGATTCTTGGTATAAGATGAAAACTTTAAATTTTGGAACAATAGAACTTAGTAAATGGAACACACTAGTTGCCGTATATGATAAAGGTAATCTTACAATATATCTTAATGGTCAAAAAAATAGCGCTGAAATTGCAGAATTAAGTACAAGTAAATTACCATTTTATTTAGGTGGTTACCCAGATGATGAAAATTTAGCTCAATCGACAAGCGATTATTCTCTAACAACATTTAGTGATTTCCTTATATATGATAGAGCTTTATCTGAAAATGAAGTAAATGATAATTATATTAACACTATTAATAAGGATAAAGTTAATAAAAAAGATTTATTATTGTATTATAAATTTAGTAGTTAAAGATGAATGTTGGTAACTATTTAGTTATCAACATTTTTTTATTGCATTAAAAAAAAGAAGCTATACTAAACTTCTCATTTTAATTTTTAATAATTTATTTTTATGGGTACAATTTATTAGCTTGATTTAGGTGGAATCAAAACTTATTGGCAACACTCAACACGCGATATTGAATCTTCCTTTTTTATTTTATGCAAATTTTCTTGCTAGATACATAATACAATAAATTAGCATTTAAACAAGTTATATTGGAGCATTAAATGATAATGTCAAAATTGAAATATGTGTTATAATAGTATATAAAGAGAAAGGAAATTATAATATGGATGCAGCAACAAAAATATTGAAAGAAATGAAAACACCAAAAGAAAAAGCAAAAATAAAAAAGTGGTTTGATAATTATATTGAAGAAAAAAAAGTTAAAAATGAAAAGATTAATTCTTTAATGTCTAATACAAGTTACTTAGATTGGCTTAGTAACTTTACTAAAGATAAAAATCGTTTTTGTGATAATGATTGGCTATATTTTCCAGAAAGAATAAATGATACTGATAAAGAAAATGTTGGAAATTTAAGTTTATTCTATTTAGGAATTAAAAAATATGCAAATGAAAATTATATTTATCCAATACCATGTAAATTTGGTAACTATTATAAAATTATACTAAATGAAGTTGGTTTTGAAATTGGAATTTTAATTGGACAAGGAACAGTATTTTTTTGTAAAAAGGTTTCAATAGATAATGAACAAGAATTTATTGACTTTAATGATATTATGGTAGGCAATAAGCAAGAACGAGTTGATCAAATTAATGCGAGTTTAGAAGCTTTATCAAATATGGTATTAACAACTTATGAGAGTGGCGTCCCAATTGAATCTATCGTTGAGACATTAGAAAATACAATAAAAGAAATAACTTCTCCTAAAGAAGACAACTCAAAATCATTGGTTAGAAAATAAAGTCGGGCCAAAGTTGGTTTGACTTTTTTATTTTATACAAATTTTCTTGCTAAATACAAAATACCATAAAAATTAATTATTGAGAAGTAATATAAAAATTTCTTCATTATATGAAAATGTCCGTTGCCAATTAATTTAGTACATTATATAATTAATTTAGGAGCATTTAATAAGTTAGGTGGAGCCAAACTTCTAAAAAGAGGGGAGGCGATGCTATGAACAAGAAGGATTGTTTAATTCTATCTTTAGTAATAATTATCTTCCTTTTATTATTTTTACTATTTATAGTTTTAATATAAAAGAAAACCACCTAACTCAATTAGCTTGATTTAGGTGGAACCAAAACTTATTGGTAACACTCAACACGCAATATTGAATGTTCCTTTTTTATTTTATGCAAATTTTCTTGCTAAATACATAATACCATAAAATCAGTATTTAAGCAAGTTATTAACAATATTGGAGGAGCCGGCCGGATTTGAACCGGCGATGACGGTGTTGCAGACCGGGGCCTTACCACTTGGCTACGGCTCCAAATAAATTAATTAACATAATTAATTTTACCTTAAAATACTTCGTGTGTCAATTAATTGTTAGATAATATATTTTATGATTATATCTATTTATGTTTTACTATTTCTAAAGTTTTAACATATTCATAATTATAACCATAATTGGGATAATTTATTAAAGATAGAGGAGTATCACTTATATAAATACTATCATTTAATCCATGCTTACATGACCAAAGACCATCTTTATTTTGTCTTACAAAATGATATAGATTATTAGTATAGTCATAAAATATAGCTATTTTAGAACCATTATATTTTAAGTTAGAATTAATAGTACTATCATAATAATTAATATTAAGATATTTTAAATCAGCATATAAACATTCTAAAAATGTTTCAAGAGATATATTATCTTCTTCAATAAATGGTTTATTTCCTATGGAACCAACATCGATAGCAAAATCATCATCTGCTACTTTATTAGAACAATAATTAATTATTTTAGGAGTTTTAATATTTAAAGCATAAAAATAGCAATTATTAATTGAATGCCATTTTTGATAACTATCTGGAATATTATTATAAATACTAATATATTATTTAATGTATTTTAAATATAAATTTCCTATTTTTTCTTCTATATTTTTATTGTTATTACAATTTAGTAACATTTGTAATTCTAAAAATAATAATTGTAATTTATTCATAAAAACCTCTTTTTTGTAGTATTATACACTAAAAATAATAAATTACAATATTATAAAAATTGAAATAGAGTATAAATTATGATAAAATATGCTTTGTTGGAGGGTTTTATGAATTTAGAATTTAAATCAAATAATGATATAACAGAAGTAAAATGTGATAATGGTGAAATAAAAAATATAAAGACTAATGATAACTTATATGATATTTTAACTATAGAAAATATTATTGAATATCTTACTAAATTAAAAGATAATGAAGAAAATAAAAAAATTAGATTAAAAAAAGATTTAAAAAGATCTAAATTAGGAAAAATATTATTCACTATACTTACTGGATTTTTAGGCATAGGAGCTTGCTTAGCATTTCTTTATATATTTATTAATCCTTTATATATCTTATCTTTCATTATATTATTAATTGAACTAGGAGTATCTGTTGTAATTACAGATGATCATTTTACTATAAATAAATATGTAAAAGAAGATATTAATAGGAATAAAATTAATCTAGAATATTGAATATAAAATAAATTATGCTAAAAATTTATTAGATGAATTTAAAAGAAATAGTAATTATATAAATATAGAAGATAAAAAATCTCATAAATTAGATGTTAATATAACAAATATTTATAAAGATCAATATAATATGTTTGATCGTTTATCTTTAAGTGCAGTTGATCCTAAAAAAGATGAACCATTATGGCAAGCATATGAAGCTGATTTTAATCAAGATGAAATAAATATAGTTAAAAATGCGAGAAAAAGAATAATAAACAAAAAGTAAAGTAATACATATTTTATTGTATTATCTTTTTTAAGGGAATATAATTATATAGAGGATGATTTTATGATCGATGATATAATAAATTTACTTAATAATTATGAATTTAATAAAGAAGAAAAAGAAGAATTTTTTCATTTTATAATACCTATAATTTCCCATGAAGAATTTGTTAAAAGATATAATGCTTTAGAATATCCTCATCATGATAATATTAGTTTAGGTTATCATATTTTAAGTGATGCCATGGTTACTTATAAAATAATAAAAGATAATGATAAATATCAAGATGTTGATTTAAAAACAGCAGTTATAATTGCCATGTTTCATGATTTATATGAATTACCTTGGCAAAATTCTAAAATTAAAAATAAACATTTTACAAATAAACATGGATTTAGACATCCAATCGAAGCTGCAATTAACGCTATAACTTGGTATCCAGAATATTTTAAAGATAATCAAACGGCTAAAATAATAATAGATGGTATTATTCATCATATGTATCCATTTCCAGTTAAATGTGCAACTAAGGATATGGAAAAATTAGAAATAAACAATTTAAAAGCATATAAACAATTATTACCTAAATATAAAAATATGATTATAGAAGCTAGTAATAGAAATAAAATATTATCATTATCATTAAGTAGAAGTAAATACTTAGAAGGTAGAATCGTTTCTAAAGCTGATAAACAAGTATCATTAGGTAAAGAATTAAAATCAATTAATAGTTTACAAGCTTGTATTACCGGAAGAATTCGTTATAAATAAAAGGCCTTATTATTTGGCCTTTTTTCCTTGGTAAGTATCTCTTTTTACCATTTCTTTATCGATATCATTTAAGACACAAAATTTTTTTAATAGCCAATTAGGAGTAATTAATTCTTCTTTAACCGGATCCCCAGTTATTCTTTCAATTACTATGTTTTCATTTAATAATTCTAACTCAGATACAACAATATCTATATATTCTTCTTTTGTTAGAATATGAAATGGTCTTTCTTGATATATACTAGCAAGTTCTGTATTTTTTGATATATATAACATATGGATTTTTATGCCATCAATATCTAAATCATTAAGTAACCTAACTGTATTTAGCATATCTTCTTTGGTTTCATAAGGAAGTCCATTTATAATATGAACTACGACAAATATCTTTCTTTGCTTTAATTTTTTTACACAATCAATAAATGTTTGAACATCATGACCTCTTTTAATAAATTCTAGCGTTTTATCGTTACTACTTTGAAGTCCTAATTCTACTGTTAAAAATGTTCTTTTATTTAAATCATCTAAATAATCAAGGACTTCATCACTTATAGAATCCGGTCTTGTAGCAATCGATAAACCAACAACTTTATCTTCATTAAGTAAACTTTCAAATAATTCTTTTAGTTTATTTAGAGGTGCATATGTATTAGTACCAGCTTGAAAATAAGGAATATATAAACTATTAGGCCATTTCTTTTCTAATATTTTAATATTATTTATAAATTGTTCTTTAATTGATTCATCACTATTAATAATATTGGCTTTACTATTAAACGAACAATAAATACAACCGTTACCATGTACTTTATTTGGACAACTCATGTGAGCATCAATAGGTACTTTGAATACTTTACTATTAAATTTATTTCTTAAAAAATAATTTAAAGTATGATATCTTTTATTATCTAAAGTATATTTAAACATAATGCACTTCCTTTATCAAAACTAATATAACTAAAAATATATTATAATGCAAGATGTAAAGTATTTATATAAATAATTATGAAAAATTAATTTAATATGTTAATATTGTGGTAGAGGTATCTATGAAACAAGAAGAAATAAATAAAAATAATAATGGAGGTTAACTATAATATGAACGATGAACAATATATTGATATAGCAATTGAAATTTCTAAAAAAGCAAAATATCCTTATGGTGCAATAGTAGTAAGGGATGGAGAAATTATTGGTAGAAGTGACGATAAAACTTTAATGGAAACAAGTATGTTTTCTCATGCTGAATTAAAAGCAATAGAAAGTGCTTCTAAAAATAAAAATTTATATGGAGACTTAAAAGGTGCAACAATATATGTTTCATGTGAACCTTGTATGATGTGTATGGGAGCTATACTATATGAAGAATTTTCAAAACTTGTTTATGCTTGCACTTTACAAGATAGCAATGATAATTATTGTCCTGAAATAATAACTGACATAAATGTTTTATCTAGTTATTCAAAAAATAAGATAGAAATTGTAAAAGAATTACATAGAGATAAAGCAATTGAAGTATTAAATGCAAAAAAAAGAAATTAATTGAAATTATTAAAGGAGAAAAATAAAATGAACAATTTAGAATTTATGAGTAAATTTAAACCCAATACTAGATGTATAAAAGAATTTAAATATTGGATTGTTTGTATTAGGGAAAAGCAAGCAACATTGGGGGACGCAGTTATACTTTTAAAAAGAGAAATACCATCACTAGCGGGCATGTTACCAGAAGAAGGAGCTGAATTTCCTGAAGTTATCAAATGGTATGAAGATGTATGTACTAGAAAATTTGGAGCGGTAAAATTTAATTATATTGTAATGATGATGAAAGATTATTTTGTTCATTATCATGCATTTCCAAGATATGATAAAAATGTTAACTTATTTGATATAGAATGGAAAGATAATAATTGGCCAACTTCTATTAATATTAAAGAAGGAATTGTGTTAGAAGAGGAAAAATTAGAACAAATTAAAAATTATATGAGCGAATAATAAAGTATAAGCAAATGTTAAATATAGACTTTGAAAGTTAATTTTGTTAAAATAATGCATAGGTGATTCAATGTGCTTGTATATGGAAGAAATGTTTTAAAAGAAATTGATAAAAAGAAAATTAACAAAATCTTTGTAAGCAGTAAAGAATTAATACCATATTTAAAGGAAGCAAAATTGAAGTTTGATTTTGTACCAAAACAAAAATTAGATAAAATGGTAAATGGTAACCATCAAGGAATAGTAATAGATATTTTAGATTATGATTATTATGATATTGATGATGTATCTGGTGACTTTGTAGTTATGTTAGATCATTTAGAAGATCCTCATAACTTTGGTGCTATCATTAGAACTTGTGAATGTGCTGGAATTAAAGAAATTATTATACCTAAAGATAGGTCCGTTAAAGTAACAGATACTGTAGTTCATGTTAGTACTGGGGCGATAGAATATGTCAAAATAATAATGGTTAATAATTTAGTAAATGCCATTAATAAATTAAAAGATAAAGGATATTTTATTTATGCCTCTGAAATGAAAGGTAAACCATATGATGAAGTATCTTATAATGATAAGAAAGTATTAGTTATTGGTAATGAAGGTAGTGGTGTAAGTAATATAGTCCTTAATAATAGTGATGAAGTAATAAGTATACCAATGAAAGGAAAAATAAATAGTTTAAATGCTAGTGCAGCAGCAGCAATACTTATTTATGGAATGATGAATAATGATAAATAGTGATATAAAAAATACTAATGATAGTGAACTTATAATGTTGTATCATGAAGAAGATGAAATAGCAAAAGATATTTTATATATGAAATATAAGTTTATTATTGATTTATTAATAAGAAAATATAATAATATCTTAAAAAATTTAAATGTTGATTATCAAGAGATATATAGTGAATGCTCTGTTGGATTTAGTGATGGACTTGCATCATATAAAGAAGACCGTGAAGCATCATTGCCAACCTTTATTACAGTATGCATTGAAAGAAGAATAAAAGGGATTATTAGAAAATATAGTCAAGCTAAATATAAAGCCATTGCCGATAATTATTCATTATATTTTAAATTTGCTGATGGTAGTGAACTTATTGATGTTTTAAGTGATAATTTTCAAAATGATCCATTAAAAAATATTACGGATAATGAAAATTATCAAGAATTAGTGTTGAAAATTAAGAAGTTATTAACAAAAAATGAATGGGATGTTTTTATCTTAATGGCTAAAAATTTTAATTATCAAGAAATAGCTAAAATCTTAAATAAAAAGCCAAAACAAATAGATAATGCGATGCAGAGAGTAAAAATTAAAATAAGAAGAATATTAAAAGAAATTGAACAAGAAAATGAAGCTGTTGACAATTAGGAAAAATAGTTTATAATACATATTACTAAAGGAGAATGATGAATGTTAAATAATATTTATCAAAAAGAATTAAAAGGGTTGATTGAAAAAAGAGATGAAGCAGAAAAAACTTTAGAAACTCTTAAAGAAAAGATAAGTGATACATATAAAAGAATAGTATATGAATCACATATGGGTGATGCAATATATGAGACTATATTGAAGTTATTAGAACATTATGAAGGTGGTCATTGGGGAATTACTCATGATTATAGTGATGATGGTGACTATAAGTATCAATATTTTGTTAATGAAAAAGGGGAAAAAATACCTGCTGGTTGTATAGAAGTTGATGAATATAGTGTACCTGGTAAATATATTTATTGTGATTTCTATAAACAAGATTATTATGCTCATGATGATGACATTAATGAAAGATTAAGAAGAGGTCGAAAGTTTCCTGATTATATTCAAGATTTTATGGATATTGTTATTGAAATACGTTTAAATAATATTAACTTAAAAAATGAAGAATTAGAAAATTTATATAATTATTTTATAGAAAATTACGATAGAGAAACAAGAGAATTAAAAAATAACTTAGAAGATGAAGAACAAATTTCAAGAATATTAAAAAGATAAATAAAAGATACGAGTAATCGTATTTTTTTGTGCACAAAAATATCATAAAAAGTAGAAAAAAGCAATAAAATAATTTTTTTAAAAGAAAAAATGTGTAAAATATTTACAAATAAAATTTGGTTTGATATAATTTATCTATAATAAGAGGGAGTGAGTCTTTAATATGTTGACTACTGAAACAACAAAATTATTAGATAAATTATATAATTTACGTGGTGAAGATAGCGTTATACTTTCTAAAATGGAAAAAGAGAAAAAAATTGCCATGGATACTAAAGAAAGAACTACCAATGAAAAGCAAGTTTTACAAGATAAAATATCACAATTAACGGAAGAAGAAAGAATTCTTGGTGATGAGGGAGAAAAATTAGTATCAGCACTAAGCCATATTAGAACTGATGAATTTAAGCATGTAATAGATAAATTAAATATCGATTTTAATCCAGATAGAATAAGTGAAGAGGTAAATAGCACTTTACCTAAAACAATTGAAAAAGTACAACAAGAAGTAAAGAGTGCTAAAGATGAACTTATTAAAGTAGAAAGTGAAATGAATAGTTCAATTGCTACTATAGAAGAATTGTCTATTAGAAAAGATGAAGCTTTAGAAAATCAAACAAGATTAAATGAATATTTTGAACTTGCCTTAAATGGTAATATTAATATTACAAGAGATTCAATTACTTCACTTCTAGAAAAATTTGATTTTAGTGAAGCCGAAAGAAGAGAAGCTGCTAAAATTATAATGTTCCCAGAAGATGCATTATATGAATATGAAAATAAAATAAAAAATACTAGAGAGCCAGGTAAAAGTATATCTGAAGTTTTTGCCGAAGCTAAAAACAATATAGAAATAAATGAAGAAGAGAATGCTATATCACCTAAAGAAGTATTAGTAAGATTACTTGATGAAGTTGGATTTGATCATTTGAATTTTACAAGTAATGATATTGATAAGATACTGGCTAATTATAATGAAGCAACATTAAGAAGAAATGTTCAATTTGCTTTAGATAATTCTCTTAAATTAGATTTATTTTATGAAAATGCTGAATTATTATATGATAAAGAATTTACTAATAAAGTAAATAGATTAATGGAAATTGGTAAAGAACCATTTGATATTTATTTAAATCCTAATGTAATAAAAAAATATAATATGAAAGATTTAGATAATACAATAGATAGACTAATTAATAGTGGTTTTGATCCAAAACAAGTACCATTATTAGCATATTAAGGAGAATAAAAATGACTTTAGAAAAAATGGGAATATTTGATTCTTTAAATGAAGCAGAAGCTAGTGCAACTAAATATAAAATAATTGCTACTGATATGCATTATTGTGAAGAAAATGCTGAAGAAATTGTTAATTATTTAAAAAGTAAAGGTATTATTTTAACTCATCCTATTGAAATTAGAGTTTGTACTATTCCTTTAAATCAAATTCAAGCAAAAATAAGAAATTTAGAAGATGTTAATGCCTTAGATTTAGCTATCCAAAGACCTATAGTTCTAACAAGTAATGATAGTTGTTTAGCTATTTGTAATAGAATTAATACTTGTATTCAAGATGGAATAGAATATAAAGATACTAAAGGAAATTATTATCCATTTATATGGAATAAAAAAGAATGGGATAAAAAGAGTGCTGATATAATTAATTATGCTCGTCATGATTCTTCACTTAATGTTGATACTATAATTGAAGATTTTGATAAAGAACATCCTGATTTTAATAAAGAAATAGATAGTAAAAAAGTTGAAGAAAATCTTAAACAAGCCGATGTAATAATTGGTGAAAGTAATGAAAAACAAATTTCTGATATATTAAATAATCCTGAAGAATCATTAATAGAAACTGACGATTTAGCAAATGAAAAAGCATTTACATTTGGTCCAATAGATGAAGATATAAATCCTGTTGATCCTAATAAAGAAGCTATTAATGCTTTAGATGAAATTCAAGCTAAAAGAGAAGAATTAGAGAAGGCAAAAAAAGATTTAACAGAAAATTTACGAGAAGATGTTAATAATAGTTTAGATGCTGAATTAAGCTTTTTAGATATAGGTGAAGATGTATTAGGAGGAAGAAGATAGCATGAAATTTTTAGAAAAATATAATTTTAATAAAGAAGAGATTGCTGAATTTTTAAATAATTGTCCTAAAAAGTTAATTGATGCCATAAAAGATAATAAAAAATTAGTTAGTGAAAATATTAGTTACCTTAAAGATTTAGGAATTGATAATTATCGTGATATCTTCTTAGATTATTATGAAATGTTTTTAATGGATCATAGTAATTTTACAGCAATATTTGCTAAATATGATTTAAACGATTTAATTGAAAAATTAAAGAAAAATTATAAAATTATTGAATATTTATAAGATGCATAAGCATCTTTTTTTTAATAATATTTAGTGATAAAATACTATTGTGATGTATATGAAAAAAATATTATTAATAATTATGATTAGTTTATTATTAACTGGTTGTGGGAAAGAAAAAATTTATGAAGATTTGACTGATACTAATTTTGAAGTAATAAATGATAAAATAGAAGTATATAGTGAAGTATATTTAGAAGATATAATTAATAATAAAAATAATATTGAATTAATAACTAATAATTTTCCAATAGATACAGAAGATTTAGGAACAAAAGAATATAAAATTTATTATAAGTTAGAAGATAAAAAATATGTTTATAAATTTAATATTATGGTTGTAGATACAACAGAACCAAGAGTAATAAGTGGAACTAATAAAACTATTCAAGTAAATTATAGTGGTGATTTATGTGACTTAATTATGTATGGTGATAATTATAGTGGCAATGTTACTTGTACTATTGAAGGAGATTATGATTTAACTAAAGCTGGTACTTATAAAGTAATTTATAAACTTTCTGATAGTAGTAATAATATTAAAGATGTTAATGTTACTTTAAATGTTAAAGAAAAAATTAATAGTGGTTCATCTACTCCTAGTACTGAAAAAACTTACTTTACGGATATTTATAATGAACATAAAAAATCTAATACGGAGATAGGAATTGATGTATCTAAATGGCAAGGTAATATTGATTTTGAAAAAGTAAAAAATGCGGGAGCAACTTTTGTCATGATGAGAATAGGGGTTCAATCATCAAGAAATGGAAATATAAGTATTGATTCTTATTTTAAAGACAATATTAGAAAAGCTAAAGAAGCAGGACTTAAAGTAGGAGTTTATTTATATACTATGGCTGGTAGTATTAAAGAAGCAAAAGAACATGCTGAGTGGGTAGTAGATACTTTAAATGAAGAAGATTTAGATTTACCAATTGCCTTTGACTGGGAAAATTTTTCAAAATGGAATTCTTTTAGAATAAGTTTTCATGAAGTAAATGCGATGGTTAATACTTTTATTGAAACAGTTCAAAGTAAAGGATATGAAGGAATGCTTTATAGTAGTAAAAATTATTTAGTAAATATTTGGGAAAATAAGAAAAATTATCCAGTATGGCTTGCGCATTATACATCTAAAACTAATTATGAAGGAAAGTATATAATGTGGCAAATGTGTAATAATGGGCGAATTGATGGTATTAATGGAGATGTTGATATAGATATCTTATATTATTAGGTAATTATTATTTGTTTATAGAAAAATCTCTCATATATTATATGAGAGGAGTGATATATTGTTACATAATATTCTTGCTATTGTAACAATGATAATAACGTTTATTTTAGGTATAATTGCTAAGAAACATCCGAAAATAAATAATAATATAATACCTATCCAAAATTTATTAGTAGGAGTAATAACATCTGTTATTTATTATTTAATTACGAAAAATGTTAGTTTAGTGCTTACGGGAGTAGGACTTTTTACTGGTGGTACTTATGACTTATTAAAAAATATAACAAAACTAAAAAAAGAAGAGTGATCTTCTTTTTAATTTAAAATAAATATACCTATAGTTAAATATGTAGCAAATATTAGCCATAATAAATATAAAATGTTTAAATAAAATGATATTTTATAATGATTATAGAATAAATATAGAAGATATATTAAAGATATTAGGAGAATAATAGTAACAATAATAGTAAAGAAATACCATTTAAAAATGAAGAAAAAGATTGACCAAGACAAATTAATTATTAAAGAAATATAATATGTTGTGTTTATTTTAGGATTATTAGAAGAATTCTTTTTATATAAATAGAAAGATATTCCTAAAAGAAGATAAATAATTGTCCACATTATAGGAAATAAGATACTAGGTGGGGCAAGAGGTGGTTTTACAAGCGTACTATAATCCATAAATGGTCTAATTATAAAACCAATGATAGTGCCAGATATTAAAGGTAAAAAAAGATAAAATAAATTTTTAATAATTTTATTCATAACAACTCCCTAGTAAATATTATTACAAAATAAAAAAAATATTATAAAAGTTTTTTATAATATTTCCAAGATAATATTCTCATAACTATGTTATCTAGTTCTTCTTCGGTTATTAGATTATTTTCTATTCCTTTTTTAATATTTTCAAAACTTGTTTTATAGTCACTAGTTATAAGTAAGTCATTACCTGCTTTTATTGCTTGTACTTCTGTATTATCGTATTCATTTAACGCTGCCATTGATAAATCATCAGTAATAATAACCCCAGTAAATTTTAAATCATTTCTAAGTAAGTCATGGATTGGTTTAGATAAAGTTGATGGATAATTTGAATCAATACTAGTTACAATGTTATGACTTACCATAATAGCTTCGGCACCAGCTTTAATGCCTTCTTTAAAAGGTATTAAATCATTATTTATAATATCTTCATATGTTCTTGTATCAATAGAAATTCCCTTATGAGTATCAGCATTATTGCCATAACCAGGGAAATGTTTTAAAGTATATGATACACTTTCGGCTTTACTTGCCTCAATTACTACTTTAGCAAAATGACCAGTATCTTCGGCATTAAGACCAATTGATCTATTATAAATATAATCACTTTCATTAGTGGAAATATCGACAACGGGTGCTAAATTTAAATTTAAACCGAGACCAGATAAAATACTACTTTTACGTAGAGTATCATTTTTAATAGCGTCAAAGCCCCCACTTATATATAAATCATGACTAGATTTAAAGGGTTCAGGAGTTAAATTTTGATTACTGCTTATTCTTGATACTTTGCCTCCTTCTTCATCAATTGCTGTAAGTAGTGGTATTTTAGATTTACTTTGTAAATTACTTATCATTGTAATTACTTCATCTTTACTTTTATTTTTAAAATCTTTTTCAAAAAAGACAATTCCTCCGAATTGATATTGCTCTTGATCAGTTTTTAGAGCATCTGTATTTCTAACTAATAATGTTTGAGCAATCTTTTCATCTAATGTTAATTCTTTAAGCTTTTGTTGAGCCAAATTTTCATAATCGGCAAAAATATTATTATTTTCATTTTGGAAAATTTCTTCTTCTTTATTATTATCTTCATTATTTTTGGGAATATATTCTGTTGTATTTAAGTAAAATTTACGATAATTCATTTTGATATCATAAAAAGCATAAAAACTACATATTAATATAGATATTATAATAATATATAAAAACATATGTTTTTTCATATCATCACCCTTATTATTATATCACTTTTTAACTATTTTAAAATTATATAAATTATGATAATATATAAAATGGAGAGATAATATGAGTAAAGTATCAGTTATTTTAGGATTAAATTATGGGGATGAAGGAAAAGGCAAAGTATCAACTTACTTAGCCAAAGATTGTGATATAGCCCTTAGATGTACGGGTGGTAATAATGCTGGTCATACAGTAGTGTTTAATAATGAAAAGTTTGTTTTTCATTTAATTCCCTCAGGTATATTAAATAATATTGATGCCGTTATAGGTAATGGGGTAGTTATAGATCCTAGAGTTTTATTTGAGGAAATAGAAATATTAAAAAATTATCATGTTGATTTATCTAAATTACATATTAGTACAAGAGCCCATTTAATATTTCCATATCATATTTTAGAAGATAAATTACAAGAAGATTTAAAAGGTGATGATAAGGTAGGAACTACCGCGAGAGGTATTGGTCCATGTTATATGGATAAAGCAAATCGTATTGGTTTACGTGTTACGGATATGTATCATGATGATTTTGAGAAAAAATTAAGAAGAAATATTCAAAATAAAAATGCAATATTTAAATTATATAATTATGAATTAATTGATGAAGATAAAGTAGTTAATGATTATTTAAATTATCGGGATTTAATGAAGCCATATGTAATGGATACGGTATCATATTTACATAAACAAATTGAAAATAATAAAAATATAGTTTGTGAAGGGGCGCAAGCAACTGGTTTAGATATGGATTTAGGTGACTATCCAATGGTTACATCCTCAAATCCGACAATTGGCGGAATACAAACTGGAAGTGGTCTAAGTTCAAAAGTTATAAATAAAATATATGGAGTTTGTAAGGCGTATGCATCAAGAGTTGGGGAAGGTCCTTTTATTACAGAGCAAAAAAATGCAATTGGTGATGAAATAAGAGAACTAGGTCATGAATATGGTGCTACTACGAAAAGACCAAGAAGATGTGGTTGGATGGATTTAGTTTATTTAAAATATGCCGTTAATGTTAATGGTGTAACTGATCTTGCTCTTAATCATTTAGATACAATTGGGAAAATGCAAAGTGTTAAATTATGTGTTGGTTATAAGTTTAGAGATAAAATATATGATGAATATAGTGATGATATAATTGGTTATGAAAATGAAGTAGAACCAATATATGAAGAATATGAAACCAATTATGAAATTGGTAAAATAAATAGTTATGAAGAACTACCTATAAATGCTAAAAAATATGTCGAAAGAATAGAAGAATATTTAAAAGTACCAGTAAGTATTATAGGTATTGGCCCAGAAAATGAAGATGTTATAATTAGATAGATTGGAAATGTATGAAATATTATAATTTAGAGGTTGAAGAAGTATTAAAAAAATTAGATACTAAAGAAGAAGGACTTAACGAAAGTGAAGTTGCAAAAAGATTTGAAAAAGATGGCTTAAATAAATTAAAAGAAGAAAAAAAAGAAAGTAATATAAAAGAATTTAAAGATATTATGATTATAATATTAATTATTGCAGCAATTATTTCTTTTATTATATCTTTATTAAATCATGAAAGTTTTCTCGATAGTATTATTATTTTAGCCATAGTTTTTTTAAATGCTATATTAGGATTTTTACAAGAAGCTAAAGCTGAAAAAGAAGTACTTGCTTTAAAGAAAATGAATATTAGTAAAGTTAAAGTAAGAAGAAATAATAAAATAAGTTTAGTAAATAGTGAAGAAATAGTTAAAGGAGATATTTTAGTTTTAGAAGCTGGTGATACAGTTCCAGCTGATGCGAGGATTATTAAAGAAGTATCTTTAAAAATTGATGAATCATCATTAACTGGTGAATCTTTACCGGTATCCAAAAAAATTCTTAAATTAGATGAAAATATTCCACTTTCTTTAAGAAGCAATATGATTTATCAAGGAACTAATGTTGTTTATGGTAAATGTGAAGCCGTAGTATGTGAAACAGGTATGAATACGGAACTAGGACGCATTGCTGAAACTTTATTAGAAAAGAATGAGGAACTTACACCTCTACAAATAAAAATTAATGATATCAGTAAGTTTTTATCTTTAGTTATAATGATAATTATTATAATTATCTTTATAATTGGTGTAATAAGAGGAATGGAATTTAAAGAAATATTATTATTATCTATTTCTCTAGCAGTTGCAGCTATACCTGAGGGAATGCCTGCCGTAATTACGATTATTCTTTCTTTAGGTATGAATACCCTTGCCAAAAAGAAAGCCATTGTTAGAAAAATGAGTAGTGTGGAAACCCTTGGTTGTACCGAAATAATTTGTTCAGATAAAACGGGTACTATTACGCAAAATAAAATGCGAGTAGTAGAAATATACTATAATGGTAAAATTATAGGACCTAAAGATTTAGAAAAAGATAATATATTACTTAAAATTATGGCTCTTAATAATGACGCAACTAAAGATAATAATGAATTTTTAGGAGATCCTACGGAAATAGCATTATATGAATGTGCTGATTTACATATAGATGTAGATATATTAAGAAAAAATGCTTTAAGAATTGATGAAATACCATTTGATTCTGAAAGAAAAATGATGAGTACCATTAATAGAGAAGATAAAAAGATTAATATATATACAAAGGGAAGTTTAGATTCCGTTATTAAATATTGTAAATATATTTTAGAAGATGGAGAGATTAAAGAATTAACAAGGGCTAATAAAGAAAAGATATTAGAAGTAGAGAAAAAAGAAGCTGATAATGCTTACCGAGTACTTGGCTATGCTTATCAAGATTTAAAAAGCAATTATGATTTAGATAATATTGAAAATGATTTAATTTTTGTTGGCCTTACATCAATGATTGATCCACCAAGAATGGATGTTAAAGATGCAATTAAATCTTGTATTAGTGCTCATATAAGGCCAATAATGATTACAGGTGATAGTCTTAGAACCGCTATTTCAATAGCTAAAGATATTGGTATCATAAATAGTGAAGTAGAGGCAATCACGGGTTTAGAAATAGATGAGATGAGTCCATCAACTTTAAAGAAAAATGTCCATAAGTATTCTGTATATGCTAGAGTTAGTCCCATGAATAAACTTGCTATAGTTAGAGCTTGGAAAGAAAATAATAAAGTAGTAGCAATGACGGGTGATGGCGTAAATGATGCCCCAGCTTTAAAAGAAGCTGATATTGGGGTTGGTATGGGTATAACTGGTACAGAAGTATCTAAAAGTGTTTCTGATGTTATATTGGAAGATGATAGTTTTTCAACAATTGTATCTGCCGTTAAAGAAGGAAGAAGAATTTTTGATAATATTAGAAATGTTTTAGTTTATTTACTAGCTGGTAATATTACCGAAATAATTATCGTTTTTATTGGCTTACTTTTAGGTATTGAAATATTTAATCCAATCCAACTTTTATATATTAATTTAATTACAGATAGTATCCCAGCAATTGCTTTAGCATTTGAAAGGGAAGATGAAAATGTAATGAAAAGAGATGTAAGAAAAAAAGATAGTTCTTTCTTTACTCCTTTCTTACTTGCTAAAATTATATTTTCTGCGATTATAAAATCTATTGCTATTTTTAGTGTATACTATATTATTAGTAAACTATCTACAGTTGCAATTGCTGCCTCCGTTGGTTTTTTAACTTTAATTTTATTAGAAATTGTCTTTGCATATTCCTGCCGTAATGTTAAAAAAAGAGTAATAAATAGTAATTTCTTTAGTAATGGTTATTTAAATAGAAGTATTTTATTACTAATAATTATTCAATTTATTGTGTTTATAACGCCAATAAAAAATATATTTAATATTGTTGATATTCCTTTTACTTATTTTTTAATATCCTTAATTATAGTTATAATTATATTTATCATTGATGAGATATTTAAAAAAGTATTAGTTAAATTATTTAAGGATTAACATAAAAATAAATACTTTTATTCATAATAATAATGATGTTTATGAATAAAAAGTATTTTTTAATTGTAATATTATTTATTGTTTTTATTTATAGTTCTTATCATTTAATTTTATGGGGTATTGATAATAATCATACTAAAGTAATAAATGATACAATAAAAGAAAATATTAAGATAAAGAATTTAAGTAATAATAATGAATTAATAAATGCTCCCGATAATAAAAAAGATGATATCTATAAATTTCAAGATGAATCTTTTTTAGAAGTTGATTTTAATGATTTAATTAATATTAATGATGAGGTAGTGGGATATATTCAAGTAAATGGGACAATTATTGATTATCCCATAGTTAAAACTATCGATAATAGTTATTATTTAACCCATTCATTTGATAAAAGTAAGAGTAAAGCTGGTTGGATATTCTTAGATTACCGTAATAATTTAGATACTTTAAATTACAATACAATTATTTATGGTCATCGAAGAAAAGATAATTCTATGTTTGGTTCCCTTAAAAATGTTTTAGAAGAAAATTGGTTTAGCGATTTAAACAATCATTTAATAAAAATATCTACTCCTAAATATAATTATATCTTTTTAATATTTAGTGTTTATCATATACCGAAAGAGAATTATTATATAAAAACTTATTTTAAAACAAGAGATGATTACAATGAATTTATAAATATTATAACTAAAAGAAGTATCTTTAATTTTAATACTTATGTTAATGTTAAAGATAAAATCCTTACTTTATCAAGTTGCTATGGTGATAATGAAAGAGTAGTAGCTCATGCTAAATTAATAAAAGAACAAAAAAGAGAAAATTAATTTTTTTCTCTCTTTAAAATTAAATTATTTTTCTTATGATATTCTGTAATTTCTATTTGGTGATCATTTATAAATTCGTCTTTTAGTTTTTCTAATTCTTCTAAAGAAATATCATCTATCTTATTTTCGATACGATAATTTATAACATAATCAACAAATTCTTTAATAAATATTACATTTTTAGGATTATTTATATCATCATTATATACGATATTTGTATGTAATAATTTAAAAATGAAATCATATTCATATATTGTAATACAGTTATAAAGATTCATAACAAATTTTTCAAGTGGGTTAGCAACTTTATGATAACTAACTAAAGCTATTAATCGATCATTATGATCATCAATGTACATATTAGAAAATTCTTCTCTCTTGTCGTATGTTGGCGTAATCATTAACCCTTCTATAGGTAAATGGTTATCATAACTAATACAATAGTCAATAGTGGATAAGTAATTAACATATTCTTCTTGTTTATAAATACTTGTAATTTCAGCAAGAACTTGACCAAGATTATATCTATTAAAAGTAGAATATTTTTCAATCAATTTTTTGATTGCAATAGTTCTTTCTATAATTTTGTTTTTTTCTAAAAAATTTTGATTAATTTTATCAGTATAGTTAAGAATAATTTGTTCTGGATTTGTTTCAATTTCTTGATTCTTTTTAACTTGTATTTCAACTAAATTTTTTTTATTTTCTTCTAATTTTTTTTCTAATTCTTTTAGTTCGTCTAAATATTTCATAAATCCTCCACTTTGTAAGTAATATATTAGCATAAATAATAAAAAAGGGAAAGATTATCTTTCTCTTTTCAAAGTTAAATTATTATTTTTATGATATTCTTCAATTTCAACTTGGTGATTATTTATAAATTCGTCTTTTAATTTTTCTAATTCTTCTAAAGAAATATCATCTATTTCATTTTCAATACGATAGTTTATAACATAATCAATAAATTCTTTAATGAATAATAAGTTACTTGGATTGTCTATATCATCATTATATACAATATTATATTTTATATTTGGACGCATTGATAATAAACTATCCTCTTTTGTATATACTGTAATAGTTTTATCGTCTTTAGTTTTTTTAAAAGATACGATTTTATCATCATCGTCATGAATCCAAGTATAAAAGGAGCGCTTTTCTTCTGGCATAATTATTAATATTGAGTCTAATAAATAATTAGTATAACAAAGTTTAGCATATTCCGTATAACTAATATATTTTTTTTGTTTGTAAATGCCGATAAGCTCAGCAAAAACTTGACCGATAGTAGATGACTGAAATGAAGAATATTTTTCAATTATTTCTGCAGTTTTATAACATTTTTCTATAAGTTCTTCTTTCGTCAATTTCTTGATTCCTATTCCTTTCTATTTCAAAATTTAGTTTGGTTTTTTCTTCTATTTGTTGCTTTAAACTATCTAAATTATCAAAATATCCCATATTCCCTCCAATTAGTGAGTAATATATTAACACAAACTTTAAAAAAAAGAAACCCTTTTTTTAGAATTCCTTTTTTAATCCTTTTATAGATACTGTAACTAAACTTATTAAACTTATAAGAGATAAACCTAAATAGATAGATATATTATCACTAGTTTGAGGAGTTTCTGTTAAATCAAATAATTCACTAATTTCAGAAAGTGTTACTTCTTTTCCTGAATCAATTATTTGTTTAATACCATTCATAACTACTACAGCATCTTTAGAATCAGATGGTACCCATAGGGTAGGTGTTTCTTTCGTTTCATCTTTATTTACAATGCTTCCGCCATCTTTAACAGATAATTTAGATGTTTCTGTAACCCCAGATCCTTGAGAAAGTTCGATTCCCCCAAAACCATTACCAGATACATCAATAGTGCCTTCAAAAGTAATTTCACTACCATTTATTAGTAAACCAGCATTAGCTCCGGTTAATTTTATATCTTTAATTGTGGCATTAGTTCTATATACTTGAAGGACATATATTCCACCCCATACTTTGTTATCTTTACTATGGTCTTCACCAAATGTGCCAACGTATTTCATTGTATGATTATTACCATCAAGATAAATTGGTCTAGTAATATTAATTTTTTGCGTTGTTTCGATATCTTTATTTAAGATAATAGTTTTAACATCTTCATTTTTAAGGGCATTTAATAATTCTTCTTCATTATTAACAACTGTACTTGCCTCTGCAAATACGATTGTAGGTAATAATATTAATAAAATTAATAATGCTATTTGTTTTATTGTTTTAGTCATAAGTATCCTCCTTTCCTGTTAATAGTGTGAAGTTTTTTAACTTTCTTATACTTGGTAATAATTGATTTTAATAGGTAATTTTTGTTAAAATGTAAATTAGTTAGTCAATAGAGTTACACAAAAATTACGATACATTGACAAAAATTGACATTTATGGTATAATTATATCGTTTTTAAGGGGGAATATAAATGAAAAAATTAATAATTGTTATTACAGTATTAAGTGTTATTACAGGTTTATTACTTAATAATAGTAAAAAATTAGATACAATTGTGGATGTTAATAGCAAATTAACTTTAGAAGATAGTAGTTTTACTAAAACCAATTATAAATTTCATAATCCAATTGAAATAGATGATGAAATTGTAGATATTGAAGATAATAATATTGAAGTTAAAGCAGTAAATAATAATAGTCAAAATATAATTGAAAATAAAGAAGTAATTAAAGAAGAACAAACTAATGTAAATTCTAATTACAATAATACAGATAATGAAAAACAAAAGCCAATGGTTACAGAAAAAGTTACTAAAGAAGAAACCCAAAATAATTATAATATAGAAGAAAAAAATGCAAATAATAATATACCAACTGAAGAAAATATAATAGAAGAATCTAATCAAGATGTAATGAAAGAAAAAACTAAAGAGCAAGAATTACCTAATATAAAGACCAATCCAAAAATAAATAGATTTCAAGTTTTTGCTGATACTAATAAAACAGTTACTTTAGTTGATAAATCTGGTGAATATTGTGCTCAAGCTTTAGATTTCTTTTATGAAGATAATCAATATGTTTATTACTTTACTTGTATAAAAAGTGGATCAATGTATGTTATTAAAAATGGTAGAGAATATAAGTTAGTTGAAGCTTTAAAAACAGGTGTTACCACAATTAAAGAATTAAATGAAAATGGTTATTCTTTCTTAAAAAAAACTAAAAATTATTTAACAAAATAAAAATATGAAAGGGGTTTTGTGAATAATAATGA
The DNA here is from genome assembly GCA_947632205.1 of uncultured Bacilli bacterium. Lineage (GTDB taxonomy): Bacteria > Bacillota_I > Bacilli_A > RF39 > UBA660 > SIG200. The sequence goes on along the minus strand of CANROK010000005.1, from coordinate 21,310 downwards.
ATAAATATAATTTTAATGTGATATATAAATATGTTAATGGTTTAGATACGGGCTTTGATGAAGAAGAATTAGAAAATGATTTTGAATTTATGCAAAAAGTAATAGATTATACTAATGATAAAAAGATGTATAACTTTTGCTCAGATGAATTAAAAGCTAATCCTAATTTTGCTGTTTACCTTGTTGATAAATTCCATGAAGATTTAGATTTTATTCAGAAAGTCTTTTATAATTGTATAGATAAATATGAAGAAGTAGATGATAATAAAGAACAAACTCCTGAAGAAAGAGAAAAATCTAAAGGAATTTTTGAATTATATGTTCTTTTATATAAATATATCAAAGATGAAAAATTAAGATTAAAGATAGCTGTTTTAATTAATATGGAATGTGTATTCTTAAATGTTAGTATTAGTATGCTAAAAAATAGTGATGAATTAATACCGCAAGGAAAAGAATTATTACAAATGGGATTTGCTATTTTAGTCTCTGAATATGGTAAACATGAACATTTAATGAAATATTTTGCTAATAGATTTATTGATGATATTTTTGAAACTAATAAAATAGATTTAGAAGTATTACTACATGAAAGATTTGATACTTATCAAGAAGTAGAAGAATTTGGTATTAATAATTATTTAATATCTTTATTAAGTAATTATGATAGTTATTTAGGAGATTATATTGCTAAGCATTTAGATATCTTAGATGTATTTAAAAATCAATTATTTAATATAAAACTAAGATGGATGGGATACATTAAAAAACAACAAAATCAAATGTCAGAAGAAGAGAACAATGATAAAATTATGCTTAAAATGATTGAAAGCTGTGTTACCGGTTCTCCAACTGACTTTATAGATTTTTATCCATATTATAAAATAATTTCTAAAAGGTTAGATATATGGGATAAAGTATGTAAATGTCATCCAAGTTATAAAGATAGAACAGATGAAGTAGAAGAAGATAAATTAGATTATAGTAAATTATCGTTCTTAGAAGAACTATTAAGAAGAGAAATACCTAGTAATTCTGGAAATAATAATTCTAATATAATAGATATTAAATCATTAAGAAAAAAGAGAATTCAATAATTACGAATTCTCTTTTAAATTTCTATAACTTTATTTGGCATGTCTTTATCATCTAAAAGCATCATATGCATGTATTCTTCTTCATTATTTAAATATACTTCTTCAATACGATCACAACGACATTTTTCACTAGTTAGTATAGCATCTATTTTACTAACTGCATCATCTAAATCATCATTAATAACAACATAATTATATTTTGTTACTTCATTTATTTCTTTATAGGCAATTTTAAATCTTTCAATCATCTTTTCTTTAGATTCTGTTTTTCTTTTTTCTAATCTTTCTTTTAAAGTTTTTAAATTAGGAGGTAGAATAAAAATAAATATGGCTTCTGGAATTAATTCTTTTACTTTCATTGCTCCTTGAATTTCAATAACTAAAATAACATCAATACCATTATCTAATTTTTCGTTAATAAACTTTTTTGGGGTACCATAATAATTATCAGCATACTTAGCATATTCTAAGAAATAATCTTCTTTAATTAATGTTTCAAATTCATCTTTAGTAACAAAATTATATGTTACACCTTCAGTATCATTATCACGCATTGGTCTCGATGTTGTAGAAACGGATAACCATGTTTTATCGTGGCTTTCTAAATATTTAGCTACAACTGAATCTTTACCAACACCACTTGGTCCCGAAATAACAATTAAACTGCCTCTTTCTTTTCTTTTAATTATACTCATAATAGTCCTTTCTTATAAGAAAAATTGTAGCATTATAATACTTATTTAGCAAGTTCTTTCTATGAAAGCAACTAATAAGTTTTTTGGTTATTAAAATTAATTTTGCAAAAGATTATTGTATCTTAAAAATTGTTTTGTTATGATAATTGTATAGGACGTGATAATATGAATACTGTTGTAGTGGCGGCTTTAATTAAAAAAGATAATAAATATTTAATTGCTAAAAGAGCATATGATGAAGAGGAAAATCTAGGTAAATGGGAATTTCCTGGGGGTAAAGTGGAAATGGATGAAGATGAATTTACTGCTATAGAAAGAGAAATGAAAGAAGAATTTGAAATTGAAGTTAGAGCAGTTAAATATCTAACAAGTAGTAAATTTGATACAGGTAAAAAGATTATTTTATTAAAATTATATGAGTGTGAATATATAAGGGGAGAATTTAAATTAAATGCTCACTCTGAATATGCTTTTGTCGAAAAAGATAAATTACTTAATTATGATTTGGCTCCGGCTGACATTGAATTTGCTAAATATGTAAAAGAGAATTGTTAGTTAAAAATATCTTGAAAAGTTATAAATATAAAAGATAAAATATTTAACATCTGTAAGATATAACTCGCTTTTTATATTGAAGGATGATATAATAATTTAAGAGGTAAAAAGATGAACAATGATATATTTGAAAGCAAGTATAAAACATATAAAATAGATAATATATTTTGTGAAGATTGCCTAAAAGGTATGAAAAAGATTAAATCAAATAGTATAGATTTAGTTGTAACATCTCCACCATATGATAGTATTAGAAAATATAATGGTTTTAATTTAGATTTACATAAAACAGGGAAAGAAATATTCCGAATTTTAAAAGATGGTGGAATTTGTGCTGTTGTAATTCAAGATCAAACTAAAGATTTTGGTAAAACACTTACTTCATTTAGAATGATTGTCGATTGGTGTGATAATATTGGTTTTAAATTATTTGAAAATATTATTTATCATAAAAATGGAACAGAAGGAGCTTGGTGGAAATATCGTTTTAGAGTAGATCATGAATATATTCCTTTGTTTCTAAAAGGAAGAAAACCAGCATATTTTAATAAAGAACCATTAAAAATTCCTTCAAAACATGGAGGAGAAATAATGACTGGTAGTGGTAATAGAAAAACTGATGGGAAAACAACAGCAACAGTTACACGCCCAATTAATCTTATGAAATGTCGAGGTACAGTATGGGATTATATGATGGCAGGAGATAAAAATCCTTTGAAAAGAAAACATCCCGCAGTTTTTCCTGATCAAATTCCTATTGATATTATTACATGTTTTTGCCCTCCGAATGGAATTGTATTAGATCCCTTTATGGGATGTGGTTCTACAGCAGTGGCAGCCGTTAACTTAAATAGACATTTCATTGGTTTTGATATATCTCAAGAATATTGTGATTTGGCTTATGAAAGATTAGCAAAAGATACTAACAAAAAAACTTCATAATTTTGAAGCTTTTTTAGTTAAAAAATCCTTGATCATCGATTGTATATTCTATAGCGGTTGATGAAGTTATAGCCATGGAAAAACATTTTCCTTCGACCATTTCTATATAATTAGTTTGGTTAAATGTTTTATGATCACCTCTGCCATCTAATATTCCCTTAGAAAATTTTCTTAATTGGAAATTAGAGAAATTCCATTTTTCTAAATGATCTTTCCATCCCATCATGTTAGCCATAATTGTAATAAATTTTTTTACTCTTTCTTGTTCTTCACTTATAATATCGTAAGTATTATTATCATTGGCTTTAATATTAATTGGATTACCCTTGGCATCAGATATTAGTAATTTATCACCAGTTCTTCTTCTATTTTTATAATTTGTTTCTAAAGTTATTAGGTTATAAGTACAAGTAGAATTTAATTTATCTCTTTCTCTTAAAAACTCATTAATTTTTTCCATTACTTGTTTAAAAGAAATATTATCGCAAAATATTTTATGAAGAATTGATTTTTCATCGGTAACATTTAACCATTTAAACCAATCTAAACAATTTTCTGTATAGCCAAATAATACAGTCCAAACACCATCACAAAAAAGAAGAGGAACTAAAGCATCGGGTCCTAATTCAATATTTTTCACACTACTTAATAATGCTAATAAAAAATGAATAGTTGCAAAAGGATATTTTTTTTGAAAATCATGCATTTTATCAAAATTTCTTAAATTATTAACTTGAATACAATTTTGATAATTACTCCAGTTATCCGGTAACTTATTTTTATTAAAGCTTACCATATGATGACCAATACTACGAAAATCTTTGCTAAATATATCCATATCTAAAAATAAACAATCTTTGGGATCTATATTATTTTGACATAACATTACTTTTCCATCATAATATCCCACAACTTCTCCATCAAAAAAGTTAATATAAAGTAAAGCACTTAAAAAACCATCACTATCTGGACTAATGATTAATTTTTGCTTTTCTTGAATTACCCATGGATATTTTTTAATTATTTCTTCACAATTCATATAAAAACTCCTGCTAATATTATAACATTAAATTCAAATTTGTTTAGTAAAAATTCATAACTTAACTTAAATTACTATTATAAATTAAGAATATGTTTAGAAAGTGTGCTATACTAGAGTTAGTAAAAGGAGGATATATGAAAGATATTTTTAAAAGAGTTACTAATTCAATGATTTTATCATCAATACTTGCTCTTATTATGGGTTTAGTTTTAGTAATTTTTCCAACAATGTCACTTAAAACAATTGGTATAATTATTGCTGTCTATGTTATTTTATATGGTTTAGTTTTAATCGTAATAGATGTTAAAGCCAGTAAATACTATATTCCATTTGATGGTATGTTACCAGGAATACTATCGATTATTATTGGAATTATCTTAATCTTTAAACCAAAAATAATATCTACATTATTTGCTATTATTATTGGGGTATGGATCATTGTATCAAGCATTAATTTTATTAAACTTGCTTTAAATTTAAAAGATGAAAATATTCCTTGGATTTTGTTATTAATTCTTGGCATAATCGATTTAATTTTAGGAATTATTGTTATCTTTAATCCATTTGAAGCATTACAATCTTTAACTATCTTTGTTGGAGTTATGATTATGGTTCATGCCATTATCGATATAATTGATATGGTAATTTTAAAACATGATGTTAAAAAAATTAGCAAAGTAATTGAAAATAAGATAAAAGACATTAGAATTTAAGTTATAAATATAAGAAAATTAGTTGGGAAAATAACTAATTTTTTTTAAGTGTTGGTATAAATTGCTAATTTTAATAAAATATTTAGTAAATAAATGATATAATTATAATAATACATTAAAAGTAAGAGGGTGATTATATGAAAGTCCTTAATAGTAACTATAGTTATTATAAGAATCCAGAGATTGATAATTTAGAAGAATTATTAAATTTAGCTATTGTAAGCCATGCAAACTCAATTGCTTTTAGTTATGATTATAATAATGAGAGAGTAGAAAAAACATATCAAGATGTATATGATGATGTGAAGTATTTAAGTAATTATTTTAATAAAAATTATAAAAATGAACACATTGGCTTAATTGGTGAAAATTCTTATAATTGGATTATTACTTTTTTAGCTATTATTTTAAGTGGTAATATTTGTGTTGTTTTAGACAAAGATATAGATAAAAAAGATTTAATTAAATTAATGAAAAAAAGTGATACGAAAATAATATATTATTCAGAATATTATAATTCTTATATAAAAGATATGAATTATAAAAGTGTACCTATAGATAATTTAGAAGATTTAAAAAGAATTGGTAAAAAGTATCAAAATAAATATGTAATAGATAATGAGAAGGGTGCGACTATCTTTTTTACATCAGGTACAACTGGTCCCAATAAAGCTGTTTTATTATCCCAAAAAAATATTGCTAGAGATATTTATGGTGCATCTTCTTTATATAAGCCATCTGGTTCTGTTGTAAGTTTACTTCCATTCCATCATGCTTTTGGTATAATAACGGGAATCTTAATGCCATTTTATTATGGTGTAGAAGTTTATATTAATAAAAGTTTAAAATATGTTTTAAGAGATTTACAAAATAATAAACCGGATACGATTTTTGTTGTTCCTGCTTTTGTTGAATCATTTTATAGACAAATATGGAAAAGTGTTAAAGCAAAGGGAAAAGATAAATTATTAAAAAGGTCTTTAAAAATTAGTAATTTGTTATTAAAATTAAATATAGATGCTAGAAAATCATTGTTTAAAGATATTTTAAATGAATTTGGTGGTAACATTAAATATATAATTTGTGGTGGTGCTTATTTAGATAAAAAATATGTAGAATGGTTTAGAAGTATTGGCTTAGAAATCTTAAATGGTTATGGTATTACAGAGTGTTCACCGGTAGTATCTGTTAATCGTAACTTATATTATAAAGATGGTAGTGTTGGTCAAGTATGTAAAGATGTCGTAGTTAAAATAATTGAGGGTGAAATATGTATCAGTGGTGATATCGTCATGAAAGAATACTACAAAGATAAAAAAGCCACGAAAGAAGTAATAAAAGATGGCTATTTTCATACTGGTGATTTAGGTTATATTGATGAGCAAGGGTTTTTGTTTATAACTGGTCGTAAAAAGAATATAATTATTCTAAGTAATGGTGAAAATATTAGCCCTGAAGAAATTGAAAGTGCATTATTAAAGTATAAAGAAATAGAAGAAGTTATTGTTTATGAAGATGATAATAGATTAGTAGCGTGTATTTATCCAAGTGAAGAATATATATCTAATCAAGAGTACTTTGATAATTTAATATATAATTATAATAAGGATAAACCAAAAAATCATCAAATAGCGATGGTTAAATTAAGAACAAATGAGTTTATTAAAAATCATAATGGTAAAATATTAAGAGATAAAATAAGAGAGGAAATATAAATATGAAAGAAGAAATAATAAATATAATTGCAGATACTTTAGAAATACCTAAAAATCATATCAATGAAAAAACTAATTTAATAAAAGATTTAGAATTAGAATCACTTGATATAGTAGAATTAATTAATGCATTTGAAATGCAATATGGTATTGAAATATTAGATCAAGATATTAAGAACTTACAAACAGTTGAAGATATTATAGAATATATAGAAAATAAAAATGTATAAATTATATATTGAAAAAAATATATCTAGTGAAAATTTATTAAAAAAAATATTAGATGAATACAACATAAAAGATGAAATTATTTATAATGAATATGGTAAACCTTATTTAAAGAATAATGAAGTATATTTTAATATTAGTCATTCAGGTATTTATACTGTTTTAGTTATTTGCTCTAATGAAGTAGGAGTAGATATTGAAAAAATAGCTATGCATGAGAAAGTTATTGCTAAAGTTTGTACGGATGAAGAAAAGAAATTAATAAAGAATGCTGAAGATTTTACAAAAGTATGGGTTAAAAAAGAAAGCTATGTTAAATTTTTAGGAATAGGGTTATCTTATGGTCTTAAGAATGTTGATACTTTAAAAAATAATAATTTTATTATTAAAAAAATAGATGATTATTATATATCAATATATATGGAAGATTAATTGGGAGGAAGAAATGAATTTACTTTATTGTGGAGATAGAAATATATTAGATGGGCTTATTATTTCTGTTTTATCAATTTTAAAAAATACTAATGAAGAATTAAATATATTCGTTTTAACTATGCGTTATCAAGATGAAAAGAAAAAATATAAACCACTTACAAGTAAAGATGTTAAAGAGTTAGATACAAAAATAAAAAGTAAAAATAAAAATAGTTTGATAAAAATAATAGATATTACGAAAGAAGTAAATGAATATTTACCTACTGCTAATATCGATACCTTTTTTACTCCCTATTGTATGCTTAGATTGTATGCTGATAAAGTACCTTGTCTTCCTTCTAAAATTTTATATTTAGATACGGATGTTGTATGTTTAAAAGATCCTTTAGAGTTTTATAATATCGATAATATTAATTATGAACTAGTGGGAGTACTTGATTATTATGGTAGTCATGTTTATAAAAAGAATATTATGAAAAAAGAATATATGAATTCAGGCGTATTACTTTTAAATATGGATTTAATTAAAGAAACTAAATTATTTGAGAAATGTCGGAAGATGTGTCGTAATGTCAAAAGATTATTGCCTGACCAAGCTGCTTTAAATAAATATGTTAAGCAAAAATTAATTGTATCAAGAAAATATAATGAACAAAAACAAGAAAATGAAGAAACCATTTTTAGACATTTTAGTACAACTTTTAAGTTTTGGCCAAGAATCCATAAACAAACGATTAAACCATGGCAAATTGAAGAATTACATAGTATTTTAAATGTTCATGCATTTGATGATGTTTTAGAAGAATATAAAATAATTATGGAAAGGATTAAGAAATGAATAAAATAATACCAATATTTTTTGCAATTGATGCTAATTATGCTCCTTATTTATCTGTAGCATTGGCCTCTTTAATAGAGCACGCTAGTAAAGATTATAATTATGAAATTAATATTGTATATGAATCAATAACTGATGAAATAATAGAAAAGTTAAGAACTTTAGAAACAGAGAATGTTAAATTAATTTTTACTGAAATGCAAAATAAATTAGAAGATATAACTAATAGAAAAGAAAATTTACTTAGAACCGATATGTTCACATTAACTATTTATTATCGTATATTTTTACCACTTATGTTTAGTGAATATGATAAAGCAATTTATTTAGATAGTGATACAGTTATTAATGGTGATATAAAAGAGTTATATAATATTGATTTAAAAGATAATTTATTTGCGGGTTGTAATGATATATCTTGTCAAGATAATGAAATATTATGTAATTATTTTAAAATGAATGCTGGAGTAACAATCGATAAATATATTAATTCTGGTGTATTATTAATGAATATGAAAAAATTAAGAGAATTAAAGTTTGAAAGTCATTTCTTATACTTACTTAATAAATATCATTTTGATACAGTATGTCCTGATCAAGATTATATTAATGCAATGGCATATGGGAAAATATTACTTCTTCCAAATGTATGGGATGCAATGCCTACAAATGGTTCTTTAGTGTTTGATGATCCAAAAATAATTCATTATAATTTATTTTCTAAACCTTGGCATTATGATAATGTTGATTATGAAGAATATTTTTGGAAATATGCAAATAAATCTTTATTTAAAGAAGAAATATTAAAGGAAAAGAATAAGTTTACGAAAGAAAAACAAGAAGAAGATATTAAAGTGTTAGATGATTTAATAGAAAGAGCTAATCAAATTACACAAAATGCTGTTACTTTTAAAAAAGTATTTGAATGTGGCTTAGAAGAAAGAATATAACTTATGATTATTGGTGGAAGTAAAAAAGAAGTTATTAAAAATATTCAAAAGAATATTAAAGATAATGAATTAAATAAAAAAGTTGAAGTTAATGATCCGGTATTAAGTGATGAAGAACTTGATAATGCTTTAAATAATTTTTATAAAATAAGAAAAAATAAATTATTGTTTTATATAAAAAGTAGACCAGCTTTTCAAATGGTTAGTAGTGTTGGGAAAAATTTAGATAGCACGATTAAAATAGAAGGACTTGAAAATATTAAAGATATTAATAATGGTGCTATTATTACAAGTAATCATTTTAATCCTTTAGATAATTTAACGATTAGAAAATTAATAAAAGAAAGATATAAGAAAAATATTTATATAGTTATTCAAGATACTAATTTAGCTATGCCTGGGGAAGTTGGTTATTTAATGAATTATTTAAATACTATACCTATTTGTAAAAGGCCAAGTTATATAATTAATACTTTTAGACCAGAATTAAAAAGGATATTAGATAAAAATAATTATGTTTTAATTTATCCAGAAGAAGAAATGTGGTTTAATTATCGAAAACCAAGACCTTGTAAGAGAGGTGCTTATCAGTTTGCAGCTGAAGCAAATAAACCAATTATATCTTGTTTTGTGGAAATGATTGATACAAATGTATCAGATAATGATGAATTTAATAAAGTAAATTATATTGTGCATGTTTTAAAACCAATTTATCCTGATTCAAGTATTTCAGTAAGAGAAAATAGTAAGAGAATGGCTGAAATAGATTATAACCAAAAAAAAGAAGCTTATGAGAAAACTTATCATAAAAAATTAGATTATACATTTAGTAAAGATGATATAGCCGGTTTAAAGAAAGATTAAGCTTTCTTTTTATATGTTACATATTCGTAATTATTTAACTTGCTTCTTTTTTGCATAGTTTCATAAACTTTATCATGTAATATTTTAATATTTTCTTTTTTAGATAATTCTTTATTAGAAGTAAATGGACCATCAATATAGATAACTATGTTAGGTCTTTTAAATATTTTAGATTTAGTATATGTTGTAGTAGCAGTAAATATTTTTTTATTTTCTTCAACTGGGTAGTGAAAAGATGTTGTAGGAAAATCTCTAATAAAAGTAGCATATGGCCAAAGATGAGCTTCAGGATAAATAATTATGGGATTGTTATTAGCATAATATTTAATTGCATCTTTAAATTTAATTAAGCCATGGATATTATTTGGAATAGGTAATGCACCAGCCATGGGTAGTAGTTTACCTATAAAAGGAATACCTAAGTTAGATGAACTACATATTATAAAGGGGTGTTTAGGTAAACATATTAAAAAAGGATTAAGAACATCACCTAACATTTGGGTATGATTACAATATAAGAAATAACTTTTTTCATGTTTTAATATTTTTTTGTTTTTAATTTTAACTCGTAAGTATAGTTTAGAATATAGAAAAGAAAATATTATTATAAAGATATGAAGGAAAAAAGATAATATTTTATACAATATATTAGTATGTATCCATTTATAATTATCTTTTAACTTATAATCTTGATTACTTGATTTAATAATATCATCTTCATAAGTAGAATAATAATATATTTTTTTCATTTAACACCTCTACATTGATATTATAACATTAATAATAATATTTTTATGATATAATTGTAATTAATAAAGGAGATTTTTATGGGACTTTTTAATATTTTAGTTGGGTTACTTGGAGAAGACAATGAAGATGATAACAAAAAAGATAAAAAATTAGAACAAGAGATGGAATGGAATCATTTTGATGAACATGAAAAAGAAGAAGTAAGAAAAGGAAATTATGATATATATAATTTTGAAGATTCTGAAGATGAAGATTTAGATGAAGATGATTATTATAGCGATAATTGGAAGTAGGGGGTAGATAAATGATATCAGATAAAGACAATGTTATATATAGTTTAGAAAAATCTGTAAATGAGTTAGAAAAAATTATTAATAATTCTATAGAAAATAAAATAGAAAATTTTAATGATGTATATAGTTGTTTGGGAAATACATTATTTTGGATTGGAGCAAGTTTAGATCGATTAAAAAGAAACGGAGAAAAAGAAAGTGAATATGAATTTGCTTTTAGGGGTGCTTATAATGCTCAAAAACATAGTATAAAATTAATTAGTTTTCAATGTTATGAAAAAGGTGGAATATCATTTCCATTTTCTTCTCCATTTACTATTCCTGCTCCTAGATATTGTTTTGAAAAACTAGAAGAAAATATAATAAAATGTGGAAATGAGATACAAGCTTATAATAAATGCTTATATAAAAAAGATATAATTCCGGAAATAAAAAAAATACAAGAAATTATACAAGAAAAAATGAGTAAGTATTAAGAATATAAATTAATTATTATACTAACTTGATAAGTTTTGCAATTTTAAGTATGGTATAATAAAAATATAAATATTTACAAAAGAGGTGCTTATATGAGATGTATACTTATGAATAAAAATGTAGAAGTTTTAGTAGCAGAATATGATACAGCAACAAGTGTTTTTACTAAAATATACGATATTAAAAATATTGATTATGCACCATATATTTTAAAAAGTTTTTATGTAAAAAATGATATTAATGATACGCCTTTTAGAACTAATTTAAGTGAATGGTTTAAAGGAAGAGGTATACCTTCATGGCGTGATAAATTAGATTTATTATTATATAGATTAAATATAACTGCCCCTTATGAACTTTTAGATAAAGCTTTTGGATTATCTTTATCAGATCAATATTGGTTAAAACCAGATGGTAGTAATATTTCGTATGATGATATTAATTTTTTTGATAATGATTTTGATTATGCTGAGTTTATGGAAGCATCTTTATCCACTAATGGTGGTTTAATAACAAAAGAAGCATCTTTAAAAACTCCAAATAATACGACAGATGGAATGCTTAAAAAAGCTTGGATTATTGATAATGGAATAAGATACTTATTAAAGGGTGGCTATAAAAATGAAACAATACAACCATTTAATGAAGTATTAGCTAGTGAAATATGTAAAAGATTAGGGTTTGATCATGTAGAATATACAATTGATACTTATAAAGATATGGTTGTATCTAAGTGTCCTTGCTTTATAACTAAAGATACAGAATTTATTACTTGTAATCAAATTAAATATGATATGGAAAGACATAATAGTATAAAAGATTATGAAGAGTATATTAAAAAGTTAGAAGATAATGGCATAGAAAATGCTAGAGAAAAAATAGAAAATATGTATATTTTAGATTATATAATTATGAATGAAGATAGACATTTAAATAACTTTGGTATTATAAGAGATGTTAATACTTTAAAATGGATTGATGTAGCTCCGATATTTGATAATGGTCAAAGTTTAAATATTGAATATTATGATGAAGAAGAATTACATATTTCTGGTAATGGAAGATTATTTTATGAAATAAAACCATTTGATGAAATAATAAAAGTTGTTAAAGATTTAAAAAGAATAGATATTAGTAAATTAGATGGGATAGTAGAATGGTTTGATGATTTGTTACATGAGTATCAAGATTTAACTAAAATGAGTGATAGAAGAATAGAAAGATTATGTATTTTGTTAAATAGTCAAATTAATAAATTAAAAAAATTAAATTATTTATAATTCAGTTTTTAAATTTAAAAAAATTTTTACTTTGCTTTTATTGATGATATTTAAAGAGATCTTCAATTTATCAAGTAATGACTATTTTGTCGATTTTTGTCGAAATGTGTTATAATTTAACTAGGTGGTCAAATGAAAGAATTAACTAAAAAAGTTGTAGAATTTACCAAGGAGAGAGATTGGGATCAATTTCATTCTCCTGAAAATTTAGCTAAAAGTATTTCAATTGAAGCTGGAGAACTTTTAGAATGCTTTCAATGGAATAATGAATATGACATTGGCGAAGTAAAAGAAGAATTAGCAGATGTTATAAATTATTGCATATTGTTAGCTGATAAAATAGGTGTAGATCCTAAACAAATAGTTTTAGATAAAATGGAAAAAACAGCAAAGAAATATCCTGTTGAAAAAGCAAAAGGAAAAAGCACTAAATATAACAAATTATAAGGAGTCTATATGAGTAATCAAGAATTAAATAAAGCAGCTATAAAATTATTTAAAGACTATAATGAAATAAAAAATGCTTTTGGAAAAAATATGGATGAATTTATAAATAAATTTGTTGAAGTTTTCTTTGATAGGGATAAATATACTGAAGAAGAAGCTAAAATTATTTTATGCAAGTTTATATTATTAGTTTCTGAACAAAATATAGGTGATGTAAATGTTAGTATATGAAGGAATAAAATCAAGATTTATTAATGATGTGGATTTAGGAATTATCGCTGATAAAATAAGAAATAAATATATTGAGGTTATTAAAAAAACACCTAGTGCACCTGAATTTAATTCATGGAAAAATTCTATGCAATACATGAGAGGTGTTTTAAGTGATAACGAAATTCCTGATAATGTAGGAATAGCTATTGAATACAACATTCCCCCAACTGGGTGTAGAATTGACTTTATGATGTCGGGATATAGTGAATCTAAAGCTAATGTTGTTATTGTTGAATTAAAGCAATGGGACAAGTGTACAGAAGTAGAAAAAATGGATGGAATTTACAAAGTAAATACATATACTGGTGGTGGATTAAGAGATGTTAACCATCCTTCTTATCAAGCTATGACTTATGCTAATCTAATAAGAGATTATAATGAATCAGTACAATTAAAAGATATTAGCATTATTCCTTGTGCTTATTTACATAATTATTATTTTGATTTTGCTGATTCTTTGTTATCTAATAATTATAAAGAATATATTGATGCTGCTCCTTTATTTGGACATAATGATGTTTTAAAACTAAGAGATTTCATTAAAAAATATATTAAAGATGGTGATGATGAAGATATTCTTTATGAAATAGACCATGGTAGAATTAGACCATCTAAAATGTTACAAGATTCTTTAAAAAATATGTTAAAAGGTAATAGAGAATTTTATATGATAGATAATCAAAAAGTAGTATATGAATATGCTTTAAAAAATGCTATTGATACAGTTGCTTCTAATACCAAAAATGTAATGATAGTTAAAGGTGGTCCAGGAACAGGGAAATCCGTTCTTGCAATTAACTTATTAGTTGAATTAAATAATAGAAATATGACATGTTTTTATGTAACTAAAAATTCGGCTCCAAGAAACGTTTATTCTTCAAAATTAAGAGGAGATTACACACAAACTTATATTAATCATTTATTCCAAGGATCTGGAAATTTTGTAAATGAAGAGAGAAATAAATTAGATTGTTTAATAGTTGATGAAGCACACAGATTAAATGAAAAATCAGGTTTATTTCAAAATAAAGGTGAAAACCAAATTAAGGAAATAATAAATACTGCTAAATTTTCAATATTCTTTATTGATGAAAATCAAAAAGTAACACTAAAAGATATTGGGAGTGAAGAGTTAATAAAGAAGTTTGCTAGTGAACAAGGAGCAGGTATTTATACTTTTGAATTAGACTCTCAATTTAGATGTAATGGATCAGACGGTTATTTAGCTTGGCTTGATAATATATTAGAAATAAGAGATACTGCTAATTTTGATATAGATGGATTTGATTATGACTTTAAGGTATTTGATGATCCAAATGAAATGAGAAAAGCTATTGAAGGCAAAAATGAGATAAATAATAAATCAAGAATAGTAGCTGGTTATTGTTGGGATTGGCCAACAGGCAATACTAGAAATGATTCTAATTTTCACGAAATAAAAATACCTGAATACAATTTTGAAATTAGTTGGAATTTAGAATCTGGAGATCTTTTTGCTATAGGTGAAAATTCAATACATGAAGCAGGATGCATTCATACTGTACAAGGATTAGAATTTGATTATGTTGGTGTAATAATAGGTGATGATATGAGATATGAGGATGGTCATATTGTTACAGACTATAGTAAACGAGCAAAAACTGATACATCATTAAATGGGATAAATAAAATTGCTAAAGGAGAAGGGGAAGAAGTAGCACAAAGGATAGCAGAAAACATAATTAAAAATACATATAGAACATTAATGACAAGAGGAATGAAAGGATGCTATGTTTATTGTGTGGATAAAAACTTACAAAAATATTTAAAAAATAAAATAAATAATGTATAATATTCTGAATTAAAGGAGTATATATGAAAGAAGTTTTAAATTTTATAAATAATAATGGAATAATAGCATCATTAATAACATTATTATTATCTACTTTAGTTCAAATTATATTTAGAAAAAGTGATAGAAAATATAGCGAAAAAATTGAAAGTGAAAAAGAGGAAAAAAAAGAATTTGAAAAGAAAGCAGAATTATATATTGATAATAGTATAAAAGATGATGGAACTATTCCTCATATTAACTTATTTATGACTGATTTTAATTTTAAAGTTTTAAAAAATAAAGATGAAGTTAAATTTTATTATTCAAAAGATGTACTAAATAAAAGAAAATATAAACATATGACTTTTTGTTTAAAGAATGTTGGCAATGCTAGTATCAATCAATTAGATATTTGTGTAACCTCACAAAATAAACATATGCTTTGTGATATTGAAATGTTAGATATAATTGTAAATAATAATTTTATCAATTATAGTTATTGCTTTGATAGGAAAATTATGAAAGGTAAATCTATAATAATAGATATTGCGTATTTGGAAGATAGCAAAATATATAAAGTTCTTAGTAGTGAACTAGTTTTGTTATTTAAAGATTCATTTAATAATTTATATGAGCAACCATTTTTTATTTACCAACAAAATATATATGAGCCACATAAAATTTCTAATATTTATTATAGGATTCATACAACTATAGATACAGCTATTGAATGTTTTAAAAATTCATGTATGTGGTAGCTAAAATGTTAGTGAAAATTTATCAAAAAAAACAAATGTTAAATAAGGAAAGATAAACTACTTATAAAATTAAAGAAAGGACTAATTGAAGTATGAAAAATGAGAACGAAAAATATCCTGATTTTTTATTTCATTATACGAGTATAGAAAATTTAGCACTAATATTAAAAAATAAAACCATCAGATTTAATAGTTTGATAGATGTAGATGATCCAGACGAAATAAGAACTTCTGATACTGAAGGTATGGGAAAATATTGTTATTGCAGTTGTTGGACTGATAAAGAAGAAAGCATACCTTTTTGGAAAATGTATACCAAAGATATGCATGGGGTAATGATAAAGATGAAAGCAAATCCATTTAATGAGCAAGAACAAACTTTATCTTATTATAATAATAAAAAAGCATTTAAAACATATATACCTAAAGAAATCTTTAATGAAAATAATACTATTGTTATGCCTACTGTATCATTTTTGAGAAAAGTAAATTATTCAGATGAAAAAAAAGTAAAAGTCTTTGATAAACTTGAAAAAAATGAAAAGGGTAGTTATGATTTTGAAGCAAATTTCAGTGATATTGGCAAATTCAAATCTAAATCTTGGGAGTTTCAATCTGAATGGAGGTATTCAATTTTTGTTGTACCATATGACTATGAAAATGGTAATATTTTGATAAATTATTCTAGTCAAAGATTTGGGTGCCACAAATATTATTATGACATTAAAATAAGTGACGATGCTTTTAATAATATTGAAATTGTACTTGGCCCTAAAATGAATGATGGAGAAAAACTTTTAGTTGAAACGATTTGTCAAAAGTATGCTCCAAATGCTAAAATTACTGAAAGCAAAATAAAGATTAGATAAAAATACTACACATTGACTATCGCCAGGTGCAGATGGAATGAAACATTTATTAAAATTTTTTCATGATTTTGATTATAAAGTTGTTTATTATTATTATTAGTGATGATTTGTAATTAATAAATTTGTGAATTTTTACAAAAAAAACATACAAAATTCTTAATTTTCACCATAATTTATCACAAAACGATAAAAATTGGTGAAAATATGCTAATTAAACAAATATTTGATAAAAATAAAGTTTATAAAGAGGTAAAATAATATGGATGAATTAAAATTTGTTGTAGAAAATAGTAAATATGTAAAAATTAATTATGATAAACTTTTAGATTTTATTAATAATATTGGTGAACCTAAATATAGTCATTGGTCAAATGATTTAAACTTAAATTTAACTGAAGAAAAATGGATTTTACTTGTATTTATTATTGAATCTATGAATTTTTGCTTTTGGCAAAAACCTAAGTGGAAAATAGAGTATAATGATGAAACAATGAGTGGCTCTAATGCTCTTTTCTATTCAATAATAAAAGAGGCACAAAATAATCCTGATTTTTTAAATATTGATTATTTATATAATTTACAAAAAGAAGAATTAAAAAAGGTATTTAATGCTGTTTCTGGAGAGATTCCTTTACTTAATGAAAGATATAATAATTTTAAGGAAGCAGTTACTTTTATTCATGATAACAATAGTTTCTATAATGATTTATATAGTTTAAAAAATGATATACAATTAGAACAATATATTACTAATAATTTATCTTCATTTGATGATAAAAGTGAATATAAAAATCATATTATTCATTTTAACAAAAGAGCTAATTTATTAGTAAATGATTTATATCATATATCTAAAACTATAAGAGAAAATATAGGTAATGTTAATAATTTAACTGGCTGTGCTGATTATGGTATACCAATAACATTTAGAGATTATGAAATTTTAGAATATACTGATGAATTAAAAGGATTAATAGATAATGAAAAAGAAATACTTCATGATAGTGAAATGGAAATAGAGATAAGAGCTAATATGTTGTATGTAATTGAATTAATAAAAGAAGAGTTAAAAAAGAAAAATGTTAATATTAATTCAGTTGAACTTGATAATATAATTTGGTTAATGGGAAAGAAAAATCAAGATAGAAAAAGTATATCTCATCATACAATAACAATATTTTATTAAAAAATAGTATAGTTGAGTAAACTGTATTATTTTTTTTAATTGTATGCTAATTTTAATAGAATTGAGTAATAATTAATATTCTTTTTCATAAGAATATTTTAGTAATATATGGGGTGATTATAACTTGAAAAAGTATATTTCTATTGATGAATATTATAAAAATGGTATGAATTTTAAGAAACATAAAAATAAACAATTAGTAAGAAATATATTAATATTGTTATGTCTAAGTATACTTTTTATTTCTCTATATACCATATTTAATTGGGCTATAGATAATTATAAAATTAAGAAAATAAATGAAGATATTAAAGATGATACTATTTTAAGTAATAACAATGATTCAGGTGAACTTATTAATCCTCCTAAAGATAAAAATAGCAATTACTATTATTATGTTAAAATGCCTTTTTATCAAGCTGATTTTTCTAATTTGCTAACTAAAAATAATGATACAGTAGCATTTATACATATAAATAATACTTTAGTAAATTATCCAGTAGTAAAAGCAAGCGATAATGATTATTATTTAAAACATTCATTTGATAAAAAACAAAATAAAGCAGGATGGATTTTTATGGATTATCGTAATAGTATTGATGAATTAAGTGATAATACAGTTATATATGGTCATAGAAGATTAGATGGCACTATGTTTGGAACACTTAAAAATATTTTGTTACCATCTTGGCAAAATAATAAAGATAATTATGTAATCTTTTTATCAACTTTAAAAGATAATTATCTTTTTCAAATTTTTTCTATTTATACAATCAAAATAGAAGATTATTATATTACAACAAGTTTTAATGGAGATAATGAAAAACAAAAATGGATTGATACAATGAAAAGAAGAAATACTGCTCCCATTAATACAGAAGTTAATATTAATGATAAATTTCTTACCTTATCAACTTGTTATGGTAATTCAAGTAAAAGATTAGTAGTACATGCTAAATTAATAAAGAAACAAAAAAATACAAATATGTAATAATAATTTTTAAAATATAACATATAAGTTTATTAAGAGGAAGGAGTTAAATCATTTTTAAATGATGTTGTAGAGTTATGAAAAAATTTTTTGTTTGGGGAATATGTTTTGTTCTGTTAATGTTTATGTTTAATATGCCAGTTAAAGCATTAACTACATGGAAATATGAGGATTGGCAAGCAGGTGAAGGTTATGGAACAAAGACACAAAAATCATCTAATATAACTAATCTTAAAGGTGAAAAAGAAGAAAAAGAGGGAATGAAAAGAGGCCCATTTAATAAAGCTAGTAAAGCAAAATTAAGTGATGGAATTAATGAAGAAGTTTATGTAGGACTTAATTTAGGAGATTATGAAAATGGCGAATTATTTGAAATGTCTATTGCCATAAATAAAAAGGAAGATGATAAAGAAGAAGAATATTTAACTGAAGCAGTAGTAATGACACAAAAATCAGGTGATAAATTTGTTTTAACAGCAGGTTGGTATAAAAATAGAGAACCAATTGCTACAATTGATGAGGATGGTGTTTATACTTATAAATGGGAATTTAAAAAAGAAAATAATAAAATTAAAGTAAAATTTACAGTACTTGATCATGGAGAAATTTTAGGAACTACTGATTTTGTTGAACTTAGTATTGATGCATCTAAAGCTACTTCATTTAGATATTTATGGGCTTGTAATATAAAAGCTAACTATGGTGTAGATATATATACTACTTTACCACCTAAAAAGGGTGAAAATCCTGCAACAGCAGATATAAATATTTTCTTATATTTAGGATTAGCAGTTGCAAGTAGTTTAGGATTACTTTATATAAAAAAATGTAATGCTTAATTGTTATAAGATACTTAAGAAATGATAAGTATCTTTTATTATGGAGAAAATATGGTAAAAATTATGAAATAAATAATGTTGAATTTTTATTGAAGATTTTTGGCAAAAAATGTTATAATGATTCTAATTAAGGTTGTGAGTTTTATGAAAAGAATTATAGGGTTGTTTTTTGTCATGCTATCTTTTTATCCAATGGTTGTAAAAGCAAATATTGTTTGTAATGATGGTACAATTAGTCCTGGTTGTAGTACTTGTCACAAAGGATGCTGTTCAAAACATGGAGGTTGTTCGAATAGTTCAAGTAGTGGTTCTTCTAGTTCATCTGGCTCTTCTAGTTCAGGTTCTAGTTCATCTGGTTCGTCTAGCTCAACTGATAAAAAACCAACTGTAACTGAAAAAGTTAAAAGTAGTGATACTTCTTTAAAAAAAGTAACCGTAGATGAAGAAAACGTTTCTGTTGCGGATAATATGGTTTATTCAACTACAAAAGAAAATGTTACAATATTAGTAGAAACAAATGATTTAAATGCAATAGTTGATTATAAAAATAATCCTGATTTAATATTAGGAAAAAATATTATTGATATTAAAGTAACTGCAGAAAATGGAAATATAAAAAATTATAAGTTAAGTATCACTAGAGAAGAAGTGTTAAGCGATAATAAAAACGTTAAAATATTTGTTGATGGAAAAGAAGTAATTTTTAATTATTTTAAAAGTGATGTAATAAACATTTCTAATGATAAAGAAAAATTAGATATTTCTTATGAATTAGAAGACCATAACGCTAAAGTTGATATTATAGGTAATGATAATTTACAGGTAGGTAACAATGAAATAATCGTAAGAGTTACAGCAGAAAATGGAGAAGAACAGGATTATATATTAAAAGTTGAAAGAGATAAACAAAAAGACAAAGAGGAAGAAATAATTGATAATCAAACTATTGATAATGATGAATCAGATATTTTCAGTTCTTTGGGTTCTTTTGCTCTTTTAGGAGGAGCAGGTTATTTAGTTTATAAAAAAATAAAAGCAAAAAAATCAATAATTTAAAAGTTTATGTTAGTTATTAATTTGTTAAAAAATCAATAGTTTAAGGTACTTGATAAAAGTATCTTTTATTATGTAAAGATAATTTTAAATTTATATTAAATAATTAATTTAATTTCTTTTCATAAAAATTCACTAAATTAATAACTTTTCATACCTTATAATAGGTGATTCATAATGGATGAAAGAGCTACAAAGAAGGTTGTA
>CANROK010000004.1 GCA_947632205.1 uncultured Bacilli bacterium | reverse complement strand
TTTTCTAGTTGATTATTATACTATTTTATTATAAAAATACATAATAACCTGGGGTCACTATGTATTATAAAAAAATAATTATTTTAAAAATCATATTGTTTATCTACCCTAAACTATGGTATACTAGTTACAGGAAGACGTGAAATAACGCCACCTATTAATGGTATGACGTTACCTAGGTATTACTACTGAAGGTACGTCTTTTTTGATGTATAAAATCATGATGTATAACAATAACAATATTATTACTATCAAAATCTTATTTAAAGTTTTTGAGTTCATAACCTCGTCACCTCCTTCAAAAGTTTAACCCCCCTGAATTTCGGTTTTAAGGCGACGCATTCAGCTTCCTGTAAACTTTATTTAATCACACTTTACACTTATTGTAAAGTTGTTTTATTTAATTATTTTAAAAATCATATTGTTTATCTACCCTAAACTATGGTATACTAGTTACAGGAAGACGCGAAATAATGTAACCTATGGTTTGGTTGACGCTATCCTGGTATTACTATTAAAATCACGTCTTTTTTTTCATGCAAAAAAGACAATAAAAAAGCTAATTTGCGTTAGCTTTAATTATCATTTAAATTATTTCTAGTTACACCCATTTTTATTTTCATTAATTCATATTTTTCTTTGGCAAGTTCTCTTGATCTTTCAATTCCCTTGTCTAAAATGGTATCTAATTCTTTACTATTAATAATTTCTTCATATCGAGATTGAATCTTAGCAATATGTTCTGTAGTAACATCTGCTACAAATTTTTTAAATTCTCCATAACCTTTATCTTTAAATTCTTCTTCAATTTCATCTATACCTTTACCAGTAAGTTCAGATGCAATATTTAATAGATTAGATATTCCTGGTTGATTTTCCAAATCATAATGAACTTTATTTAAACTATCAGTTGTAGCTTTCATTATTTTATTTCTAATAGTATCTATATCATCAAATAAACTTATTACTCCAACTGGGTTTTCTTCTGATTTACTCATCTTTTTAGTTGGATTTTTTAAATCATAAATTTTAGTACCTGTTTTACTTAATAATGGTTCTGGTAAAGTAAATATTTCACCATAACGATTATTAAATCTCTCAGCAATATTTCTAGCAAGTTCTACATGTTGCTTTTGATCTATTCCAACTGGTACATATTCACAATCACAATACAATATATCAGCAGCCATTAACACAGGATATGTTAAAAGTCCTACTGAAAAATTAGCATTTTGTTTACTTTTTTCTTTAAATTGAATCATTCTTGATGCTTCACCATAATAAGTCGTACATTCAAGTAAATATGACATTGCTGGTATATATTCATTTTCTGATTGAATATAAATAGTATTTTTATTTGGATCAATACCACAAGCAATATACATTGCTATAAATTTACGAATTCTTTCATTTAATTCTTTAACATCTTGAGGAATAGTTAAAGCATGTAAATCTGCTACAAACAAGAAAGAATCATATTCATCTTGTAATTTAATCATTTGTCTTATAGCACCAATATAATTACCTAATGTTAAATCACCTGTAGGTTTTAATCCAGTTAATATTCTTTTCATATAACCTCCTCTTTTCTTTAGATTTTTTTCTAAAATATATTTATTATTTATTTTCTGGCTTCATAAGTGGGAACATAACAACATCTTTAATATTTTCACTATTTGTAAGAAGTTGTATAATCCTATCAATACCCATACCCCATCCACTTATTGGTGGCATACCATATTCCATTGCTTCAATATAGTCATAGTCCATAGGCATTGCTTCTTCATCACCATTATCTTTTAATCTTGCTTGTTCAAGTAATCTTTTTTCTTGTTCTTGTGGATCAACTAATTCAGAATAAGCATTGATTATTTCAGCACCATTAATAACTAATTGGAATCTATCAGTTAATTCTTTGTTATCATCATTAGCTCTAGCAAGTGGTGATAAACTAATTGGATGTTCTGTTAAAAAGATTGGTTCAACAATATTTGGTCTTGCCACCTTTTTATATAATTGGTCAACTAAATTACCATATCCTAAATCTTCAAGTGGTGTTTCACTTTCAATTACTATATTTTTATTTTTAATTTCTGCAAGTAAACTTTCTTTAGTATCAAATTTTTTAATATCTATATCACTATATTTTAATATTAAATCTCTAAATGATACACTAGGCCATTCTCCAGATAAATCTACAACTTTATCCCCAACATTAATTTCTAATGTACCAAAAAGATTTTTAATTATAGTTTGTAACATATTTCTTAAAAGAATCATATTATCTTTATAATTTAAATATGCTCCATATCCTTCAATCATCGTAAAATCTTGTAAGTGAGAGGCATCCATTCCTTCATTTCTAAAACATCTAGCTATTTCAAAAACTTTTGTAAAACCACCAACTACTGCTCTTTTTAAATAAGTTTCTGGAGCTATTCTTAAATATACATCCATATCTAAAGCATTATGATGAGCTATAAATGGTTTTGCCGTTGCACCACTAGCTTTCATATTTAAAATTGGTGTTTCTATTTCAATATATCCTAAATCATTTAAGTATTTTCTTAACTCTTGAATAAATTTACTTCTAAGTAAGAATACTTCTCTACTTTTTTCATTAGTAATTAAATCTACATAACGATTACGATATATTAACTCTTGATCAGTTAAACCATGGAATTTTTCAGGAAGTACTTTTAAAGCTTTACCTAAGAATGTTATTTCTTCAGCTCTAATTGTTTTTTCACCAGTATGAGTAGTAAATACTTCTCCACGAACACCCATAAAATCACCTAGATCATAATCTTTCTTAAAATGTTCATAGGCATCTTCACCAACTAAATCAAGTTTTACTGATACTTGAATTCTACCTTCTATATCTTGTAAAACTAAGAATGCCATCTTACCCATTTTACGCATTGAAACAATACGACCTGCAACTTTAACATTTTTAGTTTCATCAGGTAAATTCATCGCGTCTTTTAATTCATAATTTCTTTCAAATCTTTCAGGATATGGATTAGTATATTCTTTTATACTATTTAATTTTTCTCTTCTTACTAATTCTTGTTCACTAAATTCTCTCATAATTTAATACTCCTCGCCTTTTTACTTGCTTATTATAACATACTCCATTAAAAAAAGATAGATTTCTCTATCTTTTAAACTAATCAATTAATTTTTTACTTAATTCTAACTAATTTGTTGTCATTTGTTAAAACATATCCTTCTGGCGCTACTGGTTTCCTTATGGAATCGATTTTTACAGCAATAAACCCTCCACCAACATTTTGTAAAACATAACCTTCTGGTGCTGCTGGTTTCCTTATGGAATCAATCTTTACTGCAATTAACCCTCCACCAACACTTTGCAAAACATAACCTTCTGGTGCTGTATAATAAGGTTTTATTATAGAATCACTCTTTACACCAACTACTTCATCATTAACTATAGCCAAAATATATCCATCTGGTAATTTATAATCTGGTTCTATAATTTCATCACCTTTTATGCCAACTTTTTTACCATCAATATTAGTTAAAAGATACCCATTTGGTACTGTACAATATGGCTCTATTATAAAATCACTTTTTACTCCAACTAATTCATCATCAACTGTAGCCAAAATATATCCTTCTGGTAAATTATATTCTGGTTCCACATATTCCGTATATACTACCTTAGATGCTGCATTAATATACATATTCCAAAGTTCTTCTTGCTTTTGCTTTTTATCTAAATGTTCGTCTACTGATGATCTAACAGCTAATGTACTCCATAATAAACTAAATGCTAACATAGATATTATTAGTTTATATGGAATCTTATTTCTTGACTCTTTTTCTTTCTTTTCTACTTCTAATAATTCTTCTTTTACTAAATCTTTTTCTTGCATTTTATTTTTCCCCCTTCTTTTAGAAAACGCTATTATTATAGCATAAATGTCAATTTTCGTCAATTTTGTTGACACTAACTATAAAATATTCAATTAATATTTCTTTTCTAATTTTAATACTTTTTCTTCTGTTACAAACATATCTTTATCCATATAATATATTTTTAAAGCTGGATATTTCTCTTTTAAAATACCCATTATAATATTTTCGCTATCTAATTTTAAACCATCTAAAGTAGGTATTCTCGTTACATCTTCTTTTATTAAATTACCATTTTCATCATACTTACAAGTATAATATTCCATATCTTCATAATCTTTAATATACTCAACTTTTTTAACATCAGAATTACCATTTTTAATTGCGTTCATTTGATGATTTAAATTATTTGTAATTTTGGTTATAAAACATAATTCTTCTTCATGATTAGTTTTTTTATCATTTTTATATAAACCAACTGCTGTTTCTAACATAACGATAGCACTAACACAACTACATACTATTAATTTTGTTTTATCTATCATTTTTATCCTCGTATTCTTCTATAGCTTTTAAAATGCCTTTATAAGGAAGTAATGCACAATTTTTTCTATTACTTTGTTTATAAATATCTTGAAAAGCTAGTCCTTCATTAAGTATATCTTCATCATATTCTTCTTCATTACACATATGATAAAAATTATTAATATATTTTTTAGCATCAGCAATATTCATACCAATTAAATTTTTAATCATTATTGAAGTTGAAGCCGTAGATATAGCACAAGCTTCCCCCATAAATTTAATATCTTTTATTTTATTATCTTCAAATAAAATATAAATATCCAAATTATCAATACAATTGGGATTTCTACTATTTACTTTATTATAATTGGAATCATTTACTTCTTCTTTATTAATGGGATGGCTAAAATTCTCAAGTATTATTTCTCTTCCTAATTCTTTATCCATAATTTCACGCTTTCCTTAATAACTTTAAAGCAAAACTACTTTAAAGTCAATATAAAAAGAAGTATCGCTACTTCTTTATAACATTTCTTTAATTATTTTATCTTTATCTTTTAATAACTCAACTAAACTATCAATCTCTGATTCAGTATTATAAAAATATAAACTTACTCTTATGGAATTTGCTACTCCTAAAATATCTTTAGTAAGTTTTGCACAATGGTTACCTGCTCTTACACAAATACCATATTTATTTAAATAATAAGCTACATCTTCAGAAAATATACCATCAACATTAAAAGCAACTATTCCTGAATCTGCCTCAATATTTAAAATATCAATATGAGGAATATTAATTAATTTTTCAATTAAATAATTTCTTAATTCTTTTTCATATTCTTCTATTTTATCCATTCCAACTTTATTTAAATATTTAATACATTCACCAAAGGCAATAACACCAGCAATATTGGGAGTACCAGCTTCAAATCTAGTTGGCACTTCTTTTAAAACCATTTTCGATGGACTTTCAAATGATTCATTCATTCCTCCACCTAAATTAACTGGTTCAATATTTTGCATAAGTTCATATTTAGCATACATAACACCTACCCCAGTTGGTCCTAACATTTTATGAGCTGAAAAAGCAAGAAAATCAATATCAGTATCACTAACATCAACTTTAATATGAGGAACACTTTGCGCACCATCTACAACAACAAAGATATCATTTTCATGAGCAAATTTAGTTATCTCTTTAATTGGTCTTTTATCTCCTACCACATTGGTAATTTCAGCTAAACTAATTACTTTTGTATTTGGAGTAACAACTTTTTTTAAATTATCTAAAGTTACAAAATGATTATCATCTAAAGGAATATATTTAATAACAGCACCAGTTAAACCTGCAATTCTAAACCAAGGCATAATATTTGAGGCATGTTCTGTCTTAGTTAAAATTATTTCATCACCTTGTTCAAGATAATTTTTAAAAAATCCATTAACTATTAAATTTAAACTATCAGTTGTTCCACTTGTAAAAACAATTTCTTCTTTTCTTTTAGCATTAATAAATTCTTTAACTAAATCTCTTGTATTTTCATATTCTAAATCAACTTTATATGAAATATCATAATCACCCCTGTGAGCATTAGCACTATAATTCTCATAATAATCCACAGTTTTAGCAATCACAGATTTTGGTTTTAAACTAGTAGCACCATTATCTAAATAAATAATATCTTGCTTTAACATAGGAAAATCTTCTCTATGCATTAAATCACCTCCATACTCTTTATATAATCATCCATATTACTATAAACAAAGCCCTTTAATAGTAACTCTTTAGCATTTTCTTCATCTATACCTTTACTTAATAAATAATTAAGTGAATCTTTATCGATACTACCAATCGTAGTTAAATGATTAGCTTCTACTTCATTACTTAAACATATAATATTTGGTTCTATATGAACAAACCCACCATCATTTATTCCTTTTAAATCTTCTAAACCAATATTATTTTTAGTTTTATTTTTAATATAAACATTTATTATACTTTTACTTAAACCATTCTTACTAATATTTCTAATATTAATATTAGAATGATTATCATCACCATTTATTTCATTATTAATAGTACACATATAATCATTATAATTTATATAGGTATATCTAAAATCAACATTAGTATTATTACCTTCAATAATGTTAATTAAGATATTATTATTAACATTTTTATTAATCATATATACTTTTATACTACTATTATCATTAACTAAAATATCTAAATTATTTATATTTTGATTTATTAAATATATTGTACAATTACCATTACTCTTTATTTTTAATTTATCACTTTGACATTCTAATACACAAATATCATTATTTAAATCAATAATATCACTCACTAATAATTTATTCATTTTCCAAATTCTCACTTATAGCAAATGTATTAGATAATTCTTTAAATCCTTTACTTAATATTTCTTTGGCTAAAGTTTTATCTCCTGATTTAACTATTTTTTTATTATTTAATAAATGTACAAAATAATTATCAAAATTATTAATTAAAGTTGCTGAATGTGTAATAATAAGCATTATTGGTTTATATGTTTCATAATATTTTTTTAACGAATTACTAACTATTTTAATAGCATCAACATCTAATCCTGAATCTATTTCATCAAGAATTATTAAAGATGGTTTTAACATCCACATATGCATAAGTTCTATTTTTTTTCTTTCACCACCAGAACAACCAACATTTATTTCTCTATGAATAAAACTTTTATCTAATTCTAAACTTTCACATATACTTTCTAATTCTTTATTAAACTTTAAAATATTAAGTGGCGTTTTAGTATCACTAGAAAGAGCTGCTCTTAACATTTCAGCATTAGTAACTCCTTCAATTTGCATTGGAGATTGATTAAGTAAATAAATACCTCTTTTACTTCTTTCATAAATACTTAAATTAGTAATATCTTCATTATTATATATAATTTTACCCTCTACTTGATAATTACTATCTCCCATTAATGCCTTAGCAATACTACTTTTACCAACACCATTTTGGCCCATTAAAACATGAATTTCTCCATCATTTATTTTTAAATTTAAATTATTAAATAACTCTTTATCATTAACTTTTAAACTAAAGTTTTCGAATGTTAACATAAAAACCACCGACTAAATTATAACACTTATCAATAATTATGTAAATTTATGTTAAAAAAAATGAAGATTATTTATCTTCATCATAGTTTTCTAAAAAACTTGTATATTTACCATCTTTTTTATAACCTAAAATACAATTCATATTTATATTATTTAGAGCAGTAAAAATATTATTATCTATTCCTTTATTTTCACTTCTAAGCATTTTTATTAATTTTTTCATTTCTTCTCTTTTACCTGTTTCAGCATCACAAGTTAGTTTTTTACTAGTTAAGGGACAAGCGCAATTGATGAATGTTAAATTATTACTATTTTTCCAAGCAATAATATCACTTTCTTTAATTAAATACATTGGCCTTATAAGTTCTATCCCTTTAAAATTATCGCTATGAAGTTTTGGCATCATTGTTTTTACTTCAGCCCCATAAAACATGGATAAAAGCGTTGTTTCAATAACATCATCAAAATGGTGACCTAAAGCAATTTTATTACAGCCAAGTTCTTGGGCTTTACTATATAAGTGGCCTCTTCGCATTCTTGCACAAAGATAACAAGGATTTTCTGGATTCATTTTACTAGCTACAGCAAATATATCGCTTGTAAATGTTTCAAGCGGAATATTTAATATTTTAGCATTCTCAACTATTTTATCATAATTTTCTTTATTATAACCAGGATTCATTGTAACATAGTGAGCACTAAAAGAAATTTTACCATGTCTTTGTAATTCTTGAATACATTTAGCCAGCAAAAAAGAATCTTTACCACCACTTATACAAACCATGATATTATCATTTTCTTTAATTAAATCATAATCTTTTATAGCTTTAGTAAATTCTCGCCATATACCTTTACGATGTTTTTTAATTATGCTTCTTTCTATTTCTTGATATCTTTCCATAACTTCACCAACGAATTAAATTATATCACAAGAAGTATATTTTGAAAATTATAATGTATATTATTAATATGGTGATTTAATTGAATTTAAAGAAAATGATTATTGTTAATAGTATTGGTACTTTTCTTCTCTGTTTTGTTACCCATTTTGGTTATGATGTTTTTCCTAATTTTCTTACTTCCATCTTTTTTCCGGTAAACGAAAGTATTTGGGAACATATGAAAATGCTTTATACTACTTTTCTTTTATTTGGGATAATTGAATATTTATTATTAAAAAAATGGCATATTCCTCACAATAATTTATTAATTACAATATTTACTAAAGCATTAATAAGTATTCCTATTTATTTAACTCTATTCTTACCTATTTATTATAATTTTGGTGAAAACATGATTGTAACTTTTATTATTTTATTTATAAGTATATTTATTGTTAATGTTATTGGTTACTTTATAGAAAAATTAAATGAAATAAACTATCAAAAACCAATTAGTATTATCTTTATGATTATTGTTTATTTATTTATGATCTTTTTAACTTATAGAACTCCTCATAAAGATTTATTTTTTGATACTAAAGAAGAAAAATATGGTATTAATGATTATTTAATACCAAAGAAATAAAAAGAATAATTTTTTTCTATTTAAAAAGTTGCTATCTTAAAACTTTTATTATATAATTTAGTTAGGGACACGTATGAATTACGCCGTCTTAAGGATTAAAACGACGTTATCCTTGTATTACTACTGAGGATGCGTCTTTTTGTATGATTAAATATATTATATACAATAATACAAAAATAATGATAATCAAAATCCTTATTAAGTTTCTTGACTTCATCTTACCACCTGCCTCTCCAAAGAGTTCAAAACCCCCTGAGTTTCAGATTGGCGGCGCAATCATAGTGCCTTAAGTTTCTATTAAATAATAAAAGACATCTATTGTAAAGAGGTATCTTTTGTCTTATTTTGTCGATTGTTTAAAAAGTATTTGTTATTTTTAATTTAATATTATATAATTTAATTAGGGACGCGTATGAATTACGCCACCTTGTTGTTTGATGACGCTATCCTTGTATTACTACTGAGGATGCGTCTTTTTGTATGATTAAATACATTAAGTACAATAATACAAAAATAATGATAATCAAAATCCTGATTAGGTTTTTCGATTTCATCTTACCACCTGCCTCTCCAAAGAGTCTAAACCCCCTGAGTTCAGATTAGCGGCGCAATCATAGTGCCCTTAAGTTTCTATTAAATAGCAAAAGACATCTATTGTAAAGAGGTATCTTTTGTCTTATTTTGTCGATTGTTTAAAAAGTATTTGTTATTTTTAATTTAATATTATATAATTTAATTAGGGACGCGTATGAATTACGCCACCGTAATTGGTTGATGACGTTATCCTTGTATTACTACTAAGGATGCGTCTTTTTGTATGATTATATATATTATATACAATAGTACAAAAATAATGATAATCAAAATCCTGATTAGGTTTCTTGACTTCATCTTACCACCTGCCTCTCTTAAGAGTTCAAAACCCCCTAGAAATGTAGATTGGCGGCGCAATCATAGTGCCCTTAAATCTCTATTAAATAATAAAAGATGCATCTTGTAAAGGGGGCATCTTTTGTCTTATTTTGTCGTCTCATTTAAATGTATCAATTAAAGAAGAAACTATATCAATAGTATTCACCATATCATTTAATTTATCTGTTGCTCTTTCTTTATACTTTTCTTTCATTTCTTTCATAAATAATTTATAATTTTCAGGATTACGATTTAAATATTTAATATAACTACTATTATCTTCTAAATATTTTTTAAATTTTTTATCTTCCATTAATTTTTGCTGTAAAAAATATTCCATCTTAATCCTCAAAGAATTTATTTAATGGCCTTGGTGAAAGTGGCCCCTTTACTACATTATTTATAGTATTTGTTCCCTTAGACGTTAAATCTTCAACCATCCCTAAAGCTTTTTGAGCAGTATTAATATGCTTTTGAATTTCATCTAAATTAATATTTTTCATAATATCTGTTATTTTGGAAGGAGTAATAGAACTTGGATTAGTGATACTTCTTTCATATGGTTTCCAAGCATCTGCATTATCACCATAAACATCATATATTTCATAAAATGATTGCATAGTCATTTCTTTATTTTTTATATACTCTACAAGTTCGGGCTTATTTCTTATAAATTCTTTAAAATCCTCTATTTTACTCATAAAAAATCACCTAGTATATATTATGAAATACTAGGTAATTTTATTATATTTTAAAATCTTTTGTAAAATCATCTAAAGACATTTGTTTATTATTACTATCATTTACTTCTTCTTCTTTTTCATTATTTTCTTTACTATTAACTATTTTTAATGGTTCATATTTAATATCATATTTATCAACATGACCTTTAGTTAAATTACTTCCATTACTATTTAAATCCATGATTGGTATTTCACTATTCTTTATTTCAGTAATCTCACTATCTTTTTTAATAATTATAGTATCTTTTGCATTTGTAATATAAGCATTAACAATTTTATATTCAACTGTTTTATTTTTCTTAATTAACATTGAGCCCTTTTTAGCCCTTGTTAATTCTTTTAATTCACTTAACTTTATTCTCTTACTTGTATTATTATTTGTAAATACGGTAATATATTCATCATCAATACTATAATTTGCTCCATATATGACATAATCATCAGTTAATTTAATACCTTTTACACCACTAGCTTTTGGACCCATAAGTGGTATTTCACTAGTAGCATATCTTAAATAATAACCATTATTAGTAATTATAATTGTATCAGTATTACTATAAGATACACTTACAAGTTCATCATCATCTTTTAATTTAATCGCAGTCATTGTTTTATTATATCTAGTTACTATTAAATCATCCATTAATAATTTTTTAACAACACCATTTTTCGTAAACAATGTTAATACTTTATTATTTTCTAAAATAAAGGAATTTATTACTCTCTCACTTTCTTGTAAAGGAACAATATTACTAATATGTTTACCAAGTTCTTTCCATTTAGCTTCAAAAATTTTATGAACTGGTACAAATAAATAATTTCCTAAATTAGTAAATAATATTAAGTTATCTAAACTAGTAGTTTCAAAAATATTAGTTACATAATCACCTGGTTTTAATAAAGTTTCACCATCACTTTGACTGTATGATTTAGAAGATACTTTTTTAATATACCCTTCATTTGTAACAATAACACAAACATTTTCTTTTGGTATCATACTTTGCATGTCTAATTTTATTTCCGCAATTTCATCAACTATTTCTGTTTTTCTTTCGGTAGCATATTCTTTTTTGATAAGTTTTAATTCTTTTTTCATAACATATTTTAAGGCCTCTTCATCACTTAAAATAGCCATTAATGCTTCGATTAATTTCTTTAAAGCAGCCATTTCTTCTTCAAGTGCTACAACGTCAGTATTTGTTAAACGATATAATTGCAATTCGACAATTGCTTTAGCTTGTTCAAAAGAGAAAGCAAATTCTTTTACTAAGTTATCAACGGCATCACTTTTATTTTTACTAGCTCTAATAACTTTTATTACTTCATCTAATATTGATAAACATTTAATTAAGCCCTCAACTATATGTAATCTTTTTTCTTTAACACTTAAATCAAATTTAGTTCTTCTTATAATTACTTCTTTTTGGTGAGCAATGTAGGCATCAAGTATTTCTAATATACCTAGTGTTTTTGGTGCTCTATTTACAATAGTAACCATATTATAGCTATATGATATTTGTAAATCAGTATTTTTTAGTAAATAATTGATAATTAAATCACTACTAGCACCACTTTTTAAATCGATAACAATTCTTAAGCCCTCTCGATCTGATTCATCTCTTACTTCCGCAATGCCTTCAATTTTTTTATCAATTCTTAAGCCCTCAATTTTACTAACTAATAATTGTTTAATAACATCAAAAGGTATTTCGGTAATAATTATTTTTTCTTTACCTTTTTCTTTAACAATTTCGTACTTAGATCTAACAATGACTTTTCCTTTACCTGTTTTAAAGGCCTCTCTAATACCATCTTTACCACAAACGATACCACCAGTTGGAAAGTCAGGTCCTTTTACTATTTCTAAAATAGAATCTAAATGACAATTCGGAGAATCGATTCTTTTAATGGTGGCATCAATTATTTCGCCTAAATTATGAGGTGGAATATTAGTCGCATAGCCAGCACTTATACCCATGGCTCCATTTACAAGTAAATTAGGAAATTTAGCTGGTAAAACAGTTGGTTCAAGTAATCTATCATCAAAGTTTGGTGCCCATTCAATCGTTTCTTTATCTAAATCACATAAAAGTTCATTACTTATTTTCGAAAGTCGTGCTTCTGTATAACGATAAGCAGCAGCTGGATCACCATCCATGGAACCATTGTTACCTTTCATATCAACTAAAATAGCATTTTGTTTCCACCATTGACTCATTCTAACCATGGCATCATATACAGATGAATCACCATGAGGGTGATACTTACCTAATACATCACCAACTGTCGCAGCACTTTTTAAATATTTTTTATCATAAGTATTACCAGCTTTATACATGGCATAAAGAATTCTTCTTTGAACTGGCTTAAGACCATCTCTTACATCTGGTATAGCTCTATCTTGAATGATTTCTTTAGCATAAGATGCAAATCTTTCACCCATTATTTCTTCTAAAGCATAATCTTCAATTCTTTTCATTACATTTTGCATAAATTACCCCTCAACTCTATAACTATCTTCCATTGTAAAGACAATATTTTCTTCAATCCATTCTTTTCGGGGCTCAACTTTATCACCCATTAAGATATTTACTCTTTTTTCTGCTAAAGCAACATCATTAATATTTATTCTTATTAAACTTCTTGTATCAGGATTCATTGTAGTATCCCATAATTCATCCGGATTCATTTCACCTAAGCCCTTATTTCTTGATATATCTGGTTTACCAGGATTTTCAGAAACAATTTTAAATCTTTCTTCATCACTATAAGCATAAAAATGCTTTTTACCATAATCTAGTTTATATAATGGTGGTTTAGCAATATAAAGTTTACCAGCTTCAATTAAAGGACGCATAAAACGATAGAAGAATGTTATTAATAAAATTTGAATGTGAGAACCATCAACATCAGCATCAGTCATTATAATTACTTTATCGTAATTAGAATCTTCAACAATAAAATCACTACCAATACCAGCGCCAATTGTATGAATAATGGTATTAATTTCTTCATTTTTTAACATATCAGCTATACTTGTTTTTTCGGCATTTAAAACTTTACCTCGTAAAGGTAAGATAGCTTGAAATTTACGATCGCGTCCACTTTTAGCAGAACCACCAGCAGAATCACCTTCTACTAAGAAAAGTTCATTTATTTTCGGATTTTTAGTTGATGCTGGAGCTAATTTTTGAGATAAGTTCTTTTCAATTTTATTTTTACCTTTACCATTTCTCGCATCTTCTCTTGCTTTTCTAGCTGCTTCTCTTGCTACTTTACTTTTGCTAGCTTTTTCCACAATATTTAAAGCAATTTCTTTATTTTCTTCTAAATAAAATTTAATATTTTCATAAGTAATACTTTCAGTGATACTTCTTGCTTCCGGCGTTCCTAATTTACCTTTCGTTTGGCCTTCAAATTGTAAACTAGATTCAGGTATTCTTAAATTAATAACAGCGCTTAAACCCTCTCTTACATCAGATCCTTCAAAAGTATTATCTTTTCCTTTTAATAAATTATTCATTTTAACATAATCATTAAAGGCCTTAGTAATACCTGTTTTAAAACCAACTTCATGAGTACCACCATCACTAGTTTTTACATTATTAACAAACGAAATAATATTTTCATTATAAGTATCTGTATATTGCATAGCAATATTTACTTCAATACCATTTTTACTACCCGTAAAGTTTAAAACTTTATGTAAAGTATTTTTATCTTCATTAATAAATTCTATAAAATTAGTAAGACCATCTTCATAATGATATTTATTTACTTTATTATTATCTTCATCAACAACTTCAATTGTAACTTTAGGAATTAAGAAAGCACTTTCTTGCATTCTTTCACAAATAGTTGTATAAGAAAAATTGCAATTTTTAAATATATTATAATCTGGCATAAATGTAACTGTAGTTCCTGTTTTATTAGTTTTACCAATTGTTTTAAGTGGTGATTCTACTTTACCACCATCAGTAAATCTAATATTAGATATTAAACCATCTCTATATATAACTACATCCATCTTACTACTTAGGGCATTAACTACTGATGCACCAACACCATGAAGTCCACCACTTACTTTGTAGTTTCCTTCTTCAAATTTACCACCAGCATGTAAGATCGTATAAATAACTTCTGGAGTAGAAATACCACTTTCATGCATACCAATTGGTACACCTCGTCCATTATCTTGGATCGTTATACTACCATCTTTATGTAATACTATTTTTATATAGTCACCATAACCATTTATAATTTCATCGATACCATTGTCAACAATTTCCCATACTAAATGATGAAGTCCCCTTTTATCTGTACTTCCTATATACATACCAGGTCTTTTTCGAACTGCTTCTAATCCTTCAAGTATTTTTATTGATGACTCATCGTATTTTGCCATATCTATTCACCATAATCATTTTATCATAAGAATTTTAAGCAAGCAACTAAACTTAGACACTTTTTGACGCAAATAAAAAGAAGTATTTGTTACCTCTATTTATCATTTATATTGTAAAATTCACCCGAAATACTATCTAAATTGTAATCATTTAATTTTGGAACTTCAATTTTATCTTCTTTGACCAAAGCTTCATTATCACTTTTTGGCATTTCTTTAACTTGATATTCTTCTTTTAATTTTGGAAGTTCAAATTCTAATTCATCTTTAGTTGGAACATTTACTTCTTTTGGTTTAACTTCATCTGTCGTTGGTTTACTTAATTCACTTGTAATATCATCAATAATATTATCTAAATTAAAATCAGGTATATTACTTGCTTCTTCTTTTAAATCATCTTCAATATTAGGAATTTCTACTTCTGGTAAAGATGAAAAATTATCATTGTTGAAAACATTTAATTCTTCAACATTATCAGATAATAATGGTGTAACAGTATCATTTAATATTGGTTCTTCTTTCTTAGAATCATTATTTATCAAACTATTTAAACTATTAATTTCTGGAACTGGCGCTTTTTCAACTTTTTCATCATTAACTGGATTTTCTAATTTATATACACTTTCTTTATTAGTATTATTCATTAATGGTGCTGTTGATTCTTCATTATTAATTTTAAGTAAATCGTCTAAAGAAGTTGTTTCACTATCATTAGTAATAACTGGAGCGATAACTTCATTATCATTTGTTAAAGGTTCACTATTTAACTCTACTTTGTTATCTGCAATAACTTGTTCACTTGGTATTTGTGGAGTTTCTAATGCTACATTAGTATTTTCTTCTTTAAAAGCATTTTCATCATTTATTTGTAATATTTTCTTTGTTTCTTCAATTTCTCTTTCTTTTTTATCTTTTTTACCCAATAAAAGTATTACTAAAAAGATTAAAACTAAGCCAATAATTACAATCATTAACCATAAGCCAAAATTTTCATTATTTATTAATTTATTAAAAAGATCTTCCATATCTAATAAGCACCTCTTTATTCTATAATAGATATTATCACAAAAAAATTAATTATGCAAGAATATTAAAACATTTTATCGATATTTTTAGGTACATTCCCATCGACTACTTTTGCAATTATTTTATCGCTTTGTTCTTTAGAAATATTTTTACCAGTCATTTTACTTAATGTATCTATAACTTCTCTTAATGTTTTCTCATCTTTCATATTACCCTTTTGTAATTTTTCTGCTAAACTTAAAATAGTTTCTTTATCTACTTTAGTTTTCTTTTCTACTTTATTAAAAAAAGAATCACTTAACATATAACACCTCTATATTATATATATGCCTAAGTAATTCTTTTGTGATAATTAACGATCTTTAATCAAATAAATTTGTTTATTATAATATTCACCTATACTCGTATTTGGCCAAGTATTAGGATTTTCATTCAAATCAGCAAAAAACAAAATTTTAGATTTAGTTTCTAATTCTGAAACTGCAACTACTTTTAAATTTTCATCATAATATTTCTTTAATCTTTCATCAATCTCTTGACTATATTTATATGCTGTATCATTTAATAATTCTCTAATTGCAATTAAAGAATTAGACTCTTCCCCAGCAATCGGAATTATACATAATAATATTAAAGCTAATCCACTTGTTATATATAGTTTATTGATAATTTTATTTTGAATAAATTTAACATTAACTATTTTTTTATTTATTATATATTGCCAAACAACTATATATAAAAGCCAACTAAAAAGCATAAAAGCTATCCATATAACATTTGTAACTCTTTGAGCTCCAAAGTTACCCATAGCATAATATGGAACGCAAAACATACCACTTAAAACCATTGCTAATGCTAAAAATAAAATAATTATAAATTTACTTGATATTTTTATTTTATTTTTCATTGAAAAACTAATAGCTATTGGAGTAATTATTAATAAACTTAATATCCAAATAAATGAACACCAAGTTGGAATAACTATTCTTATATGTTTTAAAGTTGCTAACACAGTTTTTACCATAGTTGATTTAGTAAAAAAACTTTGACGTATTGACGTTCCAGGAGCAATATACATAATAATAAAACCTATAATTGCTGAAAATAATGAAGGCAAAGAATAAAATTTTTTATTAAATAATAAATAAATACTATACAAAAGTAGAATCAAAATATTTGCAAAAGATGTAACATGATTAGCTCCTGAGATTAAGAATGATAATACTATACTTAAAATTATTGAAGATATATTTTTTATTTTTCTATTTTTTTCAATATTTAATAATAAACAAACATTTAGTAAATCTAAAAATATCCATGGAGTATAGTTCATTGATCCATTATACCAATATAATCCTTCAACGGCTGATGGCAACCAGTTAGTAATTATAACTAAAACTATCAAAGATACCATAACTGTAAAAAACCTTGAATATTTAAAATATTTTTTATTTAAAATGTTAAAAGAAAAATATAAACAAACGAAAACAATAAATAATATTATTATAGTAGTAAAAGCATAGTAATTTTCACCCCAAATTCCCGGTTGCAAAGCTAAAATAAAAGCTGATGAATATAGACCTTGCCATTTATTATAATACTGAACGTTCGTTTTCCATGCTTCGCTAATCACATTAAATATTCCTTCATTATTTACAACTGCAGAGTGAGTTAAAATAGCATAATCATAATCATCTGCTGATGGTCTATTATAAATAGCTATTACAATAAATGGAATTAAAATTATCAAACATAATATTATCAATCCTATTTCAATTTTTTTATTTTCTTTCATTTAATTCACCATCATCTCAACTTTTTATATCATTATTTTTTACAATTATCATTAAAAAAATGCTTATATAGCATTTTTTAGCTAATTGTTAAACTACCACTGGTTGGATAAATTTGAATAAATGTATTTCCATCAGATACATCTATTTCAGTTCCATCCATATAAGTATAAACAGTTTTAGCACTTCTACTAGTTTTGCTCCATTTTATTGGAATACTATAGCCATTAGTTATATAAACGCCTTCACCGGAACCAATATTTTGTAAATCTTTTAATTTAGGATCAGTACCATAAGCATTATATTTAACACTATAAGCAATAATATTTTTAAAATGATATTGTTCATTTGTCACTAAATCAACATGCTTTTTACCATTCATACTACGATAATAAACGCCCTCTTCACTATTATATTCATAACTAGAAGTACGATAATTTGAATATTTAATATCAACTTTATTGGCAACTACTGCTCCTTCTTTCGTAGATAAGTCAACTGGATCAGCTGTATAATTTAATAAATATCCTTTATCTGTTGTCGTTCTAAATTTTAATTTTTCAATAGCTTGCTTTATTAATTCTGAACTTGAAAATCTTGTGTGTTCTAGTGATCTTTTTAAAGTACTGTCAGTTTTAAAATATTTACTACCATATACCATACCATCTATGTGATCAAGTTTTAAACTGTCTAAATCATCATATGCAACATAAGAGCCACCCCAGTGAACATAGATTGCATCATTTTCCATAGCATAATCTAAATAATTATGTCTTGAACTTCTAATTGAACCAATTTTTGAAACATTAGCATCTTGAGTATACAAAGCCATCATTCTTGTAATACCACCTTCAACCATTAACTCATATACCATATAAGCATCTTGTAATCCTGATTGAGGTAATGCTTCATTATGAGTATTAATCATAACAGCAATTGGTCTTTTATTACTATTTAAGTCAACAATCTTGACACTTTTCTTAGCTGGTTCTTTACTTTCTTCTTTTTCTTTTGGAGAATTGTTTTTATTATCTTTTAATAAAAAACTTATACCTAATCCTCCTAATGCAATAACTACAATTGCAATAACAATAATAATTAATTTTTTCTTCTTCATAAATTACTCCTCATACAATATATATTATATATTATTATTAAATTAAAAAAAAGAATAATTATTCAATTTTTATTCTTTTTCTATTCAATTCTTTTTAATAACTTATCAATATGTTTTTCAAATAAATTTTGCAACTTATCTATTTTTTTTAAAATATATTTATCGTAAACTTTTTCAATGGTGATTTTTCTTAAATATTCAAATAAAATGCACACTACCATAATTAATAAAACACATATTAACATATGAATAATTAAAAAATTAGAATTAACGTAATTTGGGGTATTAAAAATATTTAACTATAAAATGTTTCTTAAATAATTATTTTCATGAATTAAATAAACCCCAAAAATGCATGAAGAAATTGTTTTTACTAACTTTTTATATTTAACTTCTTTTCTAATTAAAAATAAATTAAATAATGCGATAGATAATAAAATAATAACAATAGAGTTTCGATTAAAAAAATATATTGAAAAGTATGATAATTTCAATATTTTTTGACCTGCTAAATCAAAGAATAACGTTGAGCTTAAAAAAATTATAATCGTTGTGATTAATAGTATTAAATCTACTTTTTTATTTTTAAAAGTATTGTCTTTATATTTGCCTATCTTTTTTATTTTCCATTATTTAATTTTTCTCC
The DNA here is from genome assembly GCA_947632205.1 of uncultured Bacilli bacterium. Taxonomy (GTDB): domain Bacteria; phylum Bacillota_I; class Bacilli_A; order RF39; family UBA660; genus SIG200. Next base: position 25,089 of record CANROK010000004.1, on the reverse strand, counting down.
TTTTTTACAAATATCTTTTTTAAAATGTTTTTAAAGATATCAAAGAAATATCTAAATTCTTCCTTTTTATTAAACAATATTAAATAAATAAGATTTGAAATTATGCAAGATAAAATAAATCCTATTATAAATATCAATAAATAATTACTAATTGCTAAATATTTTATTATTAACTTAAATATTAAATATGTTAACCCACCTGTAATAAATGTGAGTATTACATATTTAAAATATAATCTATAGTAATCTAGCATACTTTTCTTAAATACTTTTTTATAAACAAAATATGGAAGACCAAAGAAAACGACTACAAAAGAACTTAACATAGTTCCTAAAAATACTCCAAGTAAGCCAAAATATTTTACTAAAATAATTGACGCAATTATATTAACAACTGATTCAATTATTGGAATAAAACGATCTTCATAAAATATTCCTGCTGCATCTTTATATATACCTATTGATGAACGCATTCCCATCATATAATAATTTATTACAAGCACTAGTAATACAGATATAGGAAGTAATCTTTCAGCTCCAACCCACATTGATATGAATGAATTCATACATATAAAGATACCTATCGCAGAAAAACTATAAATCCAAAAATCAAAAAACATAATATATTTAAATAAAGAATATGATTTTTCTTCATTTTTTTCAACCAATAAATTACCTATACTAGCAGTAAGAGCAACAAATATTTGAGAAAGTAATGTACTAGCTGCATTAATTATTAAATAATAATTTGAATAAAAAGCAACAGTTACATTTCCTAAAAATTTAGAAATAATAATATTATCTGTTCCTAAAACTACAAACGAACCAATTTTATGAAAAAATAGACCTTTAACTTTTTGCATAATTGATTTGTATATTTCTTTATCAAGTTTATTAGCTTTATCTTTAATATAAGGATATTTTTTATTAGCTACTACCGCAATGATAAAGTTTTCTAAGAAACGACATAAACATTTAATTATTAAATATAAAATGTAATTTTTAGTTAAAAATAATATTCCTATTAAAGATGTATTTAATACTACTACATATAATATATGGACAATATTTATGATATAACTTTTTTGATCAGCTTGTAATATAGATCTTTTATATGAAAGCAAATATGAGCATATAACATCTGTCACAAATAACATGAAAATAAGGTAAATATTTACATCAAGTGTTGTAGTAACAAAATATTTTAAAAATGGTAATAATAGTAAACCTAATATAAATATTACTAAGGCAACTAAATTATAAGTCTTTTTATAAAATGTTAATAAAGAAATAATTGTTTTATTATCTTTTTTAGCAATTGGTTCATATAAATTATAAATTATCGCTGAACCAACACCAAGTTCCACAATAGCAAGCATTGATACAACATTTGTAAGTAAAGAATTTAAACCTAGGTATTCATCACCCAAAGTAATAATAAATATTTTTTGAGTGATGAAACCAAATAATAAAACAATAATATTACTAATTAAAGCTGTTATAACATTTTTTATAGCTCTTTCTCTTCTCATTACTCATTCCTCTTAAATTTATCTCTAATCTTTTTTATCATAATTGTAAATTTCAAAGTTAAAGTACTTATTAATAAATTATCTGCTATTTCTTTTAAACTTAGTTTATCTTTAACTGCATCATAATAGCCATAATAATTTGCTAAAAGAGTCTTTAAATTAGGATGTTCATAATTTTTTAAATTACGTATAAATAATAAATATCCATTTATATTATTTTGATATAATTTTAATCCTTGCTTAGTTAAACCATCATCTAAATAATCACAAATATATATAACTTCATTAAACCATCTTATTTTATATCCGTCGGCAGCAATCTTGTTCCAAACAACACTCTCAGAAACAAATCTTTCATTTTCTATTTCTGGAAATTTATAATTTTTCAAAATATCGGTATAATATGCTTCGGCTTTATCACCAAGTAAATTATAATATTTTCTTTCATTATTATAAGCATCAATATAATCTTTATTAATAAAACTTCCTATAGCTTTATCATGACTATAACCTCTTAATCCAGAAACTCCTGCAAAACATTTTAAATCTTTTATGCTTTGTTCATAATTATATAACTTTTCAATAGCAAAATCCAAAAGATAATCATCGGAATCAACAATAAAAAATAATTTACCTTTTGCTAAATCCAATCCTTTATTAATGGCACGATGTTTGCCACCATTTTCTTGTTTAAAATAAGTAATCTTAAAATCATTTTTATCTTTTAAATATTTTTTAAACAATTTATCAGTTCCATCAACACTTCCATCATCAACTACTACCCATTCAAAATTTTTATTAGTTTGCCTTTTTAATGCTTCATATAATCTTGGAATTAAATGAGCTCTATTGTATGCTGGAGTAAAAACTGTACAAAATAAGTTTTTTTCTTCTATATTTACATTATTATCAATAATATTTTCAACTTCATTTATTTTACTATCTAAATCTAAAAAATCTTTTCTTAATTTAACTTTTTCTTTTAATTCTTTTAATTCTTTTGGATTAGAAACAATTTCTTTTAATCCTTTATATAAATCATCAAAATCATATTCTACTATTTTTCCATACTTTCCATGATCTAAAATATTATTTGGACCAGTAGTATTCGTAGAAAGAACAGGAATTTCCAAAGTTACTGCTTCAGCCAAAACTAAACTGAATCCTTCAACATAAGAACTAGAAACAAATAAATCAGATTGTACTAAATACTTATATGGATTTTCTTGAAAGCCAAATAATTTAATATATTGTTGTAAATTATTATTATCAATATATTCCTCTAATTTTTTTCTTTCTTCACCTTCACCTAAAATCCATAATTCAACATTTTTATACTCTTTAACAAGTTTATTAATGACTTCACACAATAACATATAACCCTTTTGGGGTGTTAATCTTCCTATGGTAATTATTGTAAACTTTTTTTTATCCTTTTTTATTTCGCATTTTTCTTTTGATTTGGTTAAAATTTTCCTTTTATCAATAGGATTATAAATAGTAAGAACATTTTGATAGATATTAGTTTCTTTACTAAATTTTTCCATGGCATATTTAGAAACAAATACTACTTTATTAAATTTTAAATATCCTTTTATCAAGTTTTTCTTATTAGAAAATAACAATGTATTATTTTGTTTATAAAATATATCTGTATGTACCCATGCAATTTTATTTGCATTACTATTGCTACCAGTCATAACTTTAGTAGATAACGTTTCTAAAAATGCTATTTCTACATCATATCTTTTAATTATTATTAAATCATACATTACTCTGCTAGGTAAATATTTTATTAATCGATTAACAATCCTTTTTTTCCAAATATTTGGCTTTTTTATAAACGAAGTATATTTAATATTTTTATTTAATTGTTTTATGTATACTCCTTCATTATAAATTGTTTTTACTTCAATATTATATTTACTATAATCAAGATTATTTGTTAAGTCAATTAATACTTTTTCAGCGCCACCACCAGCTAAACTATCAATCAAAAATAATACATTCTTTTTATTATTATTTTCTCCAACTATATTAATTAATCTCTCAATATTACAAATTGAGATCCAAAAAATAGGGACTATAAATATTGAAAAGAAATATAAAATATTAGAATCAAATAAATTAATAATTAATAACGAAGTCAAAATAATAAAATGATATAAAATCAACTCATATTTATAAATATTATTTTGCTTATATTTTAATAAAAATGCCAGGTATTTAAACATAATAATAATAAAATAGATGAAAAATAATAAAAATGCAATTAAGCCATGAGAAACTAAAACTTCTAAATAAATATTATGAGTATCTTCTGAAAGATTAGGATAGTTTTTTACTGTTTCTTCAGATAAATATTTATTAATATTTGAATTAACATTTTTAAATCCTACTCCAAATATAGGATGATTCTTCCAAACTCTTAATGCTCCTTGCCATATCTCAAAACGACCATTAGAAAAATCTTTGCTATTGTCTTTCCTGTTTACTTTATTAATTTCTTCTTGTAATAAATTATTATTTTGAGATGAAGTTAAACTATTATTACCTGTATTAATATAACTATTTGTAACTGTTTTTATAGATACTGTTACAAATGGAATACTATATCTAACTATTATAGATCCAAAAATAATACTTAAAATGCATACTAATGTGATAAATCCAATTTTTATTGAATTTTTTTTCATGCATTTTACAGGTGTATCATTTTGTTCTTTAAATTTTCCTGTTAATAGAAAAACAATTAAAATTGTAGCACTAATTAAACCAGCTAAAATTGTTGATCTTGAATTAGAAAGTAATACACATAAATATTGTATTAAAATATTAATATAAATTACTATTTTTGATTTTTTAGTTCTACAAGTTTTTAAATATTTTGGGATAATTAATAATATAAAACTAAACCAAATAGATAAAAGAGAAAAATTTCCTAAAGTATTTGGATTACCATAAATACTCCAAAGTCTTCCTTCAAATACTCCAATTAAAACTTCTTGATAACCATTATAAATTGATAATTTAATATTAAATACATATATAAACAAAGATAATACAGCACAAACAAAAGTTATTATTACAATAATTTTTGATACAATACTTATATCTTTTATAATTTCTTTAATATCATTATTTTTATCATACAATAACATACAAATTATTTGGATAAATAAATAACATATTACTATAATATTAGAAACCAAATTATTTTTAAAATTCCAAAAACACCCAAAGAAAGAAATAGCTAACATTACTATTAATAAATATCCCTCTTTTGGCAATCCTAATTTTTTATTTCTTAATATATCATATAATACGATTAAAAATGCCCAAACAAAAAACATTTTAAATAGTTTACTCATTATTATAGATGTTATTGGAAATGTATAAAGAAAACAACCTAAAAGAAAACATATTTTATAAATTTTTATATCTAACAATTTATTCAATAATATTTGTATTTTATTCATATTTTACCTCAATCTATTTTATATAATTTATATAAAGTATTAACACTTGATTTAACACTATATCCATTTTCTTCCAATGTCTTTTCAATTATATCATATTTTATTTTCTTTTTTTGATTTTTACTTAATTTTTTTATCCATTTCTCAATATTATTTTCATCAATACTTAAGAATTCAACTAAATCTAAATCTAAATCTATCTCTTTAGTTATATTATCAGATACAATTGTTTTTAATCCCATTGCTTGACTTTCTACCACTACAACAGGTAACCCTTCATTTAAAGATGGTAAAATAAAATAATCAAATGTTGACATTAGCTCAGGAATATTTTGAGTAGTTCCAAATAATAAAATGTTTTTATCTAATTTGTTTTCATTTATAAATTTTTTATATTTTTCAAAATCTTCTCCATCTCCAATTAAAACAAAATAATAATTATTTAATATTTTCATTTCTTTCATTTTTAAAGCAATTTTTAATATATATTTTTGATTTTTAATTGGCCCAGTAAATCTTCCAATATGGCCAACAATAATTTTATTATGAGGGAAATCATATTTTTTTATCATTTCGTCCCGTTTATCATAATATTTTTTAAATTTATCAATTTCAATAGCATTATTAATTACTGTTACTTTTCCTTTTTGCATTAGTCTTTTCCCAAACAAAAATTCTCCGGCTTTCGTTCCACATGCACAATATTTATTAGCTACTAATTTATTAATTATTCTAGAAAATTTAGTTACTAATCTATACTTTAAAGTATCAGGTTTATCTATTGCTGTATTATGGGAATGAGATATTCTTACTTTCGCACCACCTAATAATGCGCCTAACAAAATAAAACAATTACTTATTGTTATATGTGAATGAACAATTTTATAATTATTTTGTTTTACTAATTTTTTTATTTGTAAAATATATCTTAATACACCAATTTCTCTTATTGGTTTTATATAATGTATCTTTCCGCCTAAAGAAATAATTTCATCTTCATAATCTCCTTTTTTATTAATATGATTAGTAAAATCAAATTGTATTTTACTATGATCAATATTACGATAAATATTCATTAACATAGTTTCAACTCCTCCTAATATTGGAGCAGTTATCACTTCTAATACTCTTATTGGATCATTATTAAAATTACTTTTATTCTTTTTTAATTTATATTGTAATTTTCTAGGTATTAAACCTACTATTAAAGGTTTCATTGCAAATATTATACCTTTTGGCATTAATCCTAAATTCTTATATGCTTTAAAACGCATTTTTGCTTCATCAATACGATAACGATATTTACGACGCATATATGCATCAATATTTTCATTATAAAAACACAAACACTCTTCTAAATTATATCCTCTAAAGCCCTCTATATATAATCTTAAAAACAAATCAAAATCTTCTGTCCTAGTTGTTTCTTTTGCCACACGATAGTTGTTTACTTTATCCAAACATTTTTTGGTAAACATTGTTGCTGGATGGACAAAAGGAAGTCCCCATAAAAAATCTTTATTTATAGGTTTTTCACTCCAAGAATGATATTCTCCCCATATGCCATTTTCATCAAAACGATATATACCACTACTAACAAAATCATATTCTTTATTTTCTTCTAAAAATTTAACTTGTTTTTCAATTCTTGTTAAATCTGAATAATCATCTGCATCTTGAATAGCTATATATTTACCTGTAGCTTCTTCAATACATCTATTTCTTGTTTTACCTGATTTTAAATTTTCTTTATTTTCTAAAACTTTAATTCTAGAATCTTGTTTAGCCAATTTTTTAGCTAATTTTAAAGTACCATCTTTTGAACAATCGTCACACATAATTATTTCAATATTTTTATATGTTTGATTTAAAATACTATTAACACTCTTTTCTAAGTATTCTTCTACATTATATAATGCCATAATTACAGATACTCTAGGTTCCTTTTTTTGCAATTTTATCACCTCTATTTTAAATGTATATCGATTATTTCTTTTAAAACATTAGAAAGTAAATAATCTTGAATAATATTTTTGTCTTCTTGTTTTATCTTTTCTATTTCTTTTTTATCCATCTTATATACTTTCAATATTTTTTTTACAAACTTTTCTTTATCATCAATATCAACTATATAACCATTTTTATTATTTTTTATTAAGTCGCGATTTCCACGACAGGAAGTTGCAACTACAGGAAGACCTACATAAATTGCCTCCATAACATTTACTGGAAGTCCTTCTCTTTTAGATGTTGTTAATAATAAATTGGATATGTTTAATAACTTTGGAACATCTTCTCTAAATCCTAAAAAATGAATTTGATCAGTTAATCCTTTTGTTTCTACTAATTTTTGACATGCACCATTCATTGAATCTGTTCCAGGAAGTAATATATGCATATTTTTATTTTGCTTTAATAAATCTTGTACTGCTTCAATCAACCATATTTGCCTTTTATTTTTATTTAATTCAGCTGGATAAATCATAACAAAATCTTTTTCCTTAATATTTAAACTTTTTCTTAAATTTATTTTATCTTGCTTAGTCATTTCAAAAGCAAATTTTTCTTCAGGTAATCCAACTCCCTTAACATAATAGACATTTGTTTTAAATTTTTTTTTAGCGATTTCATAATCATCTAAGTTAATAGTTATTAAATTATCCGTATATTTTGCTAAATATTTTTCAACATTGTAAAACACTAACCAATTAAAAAGAGGTGCTCCTTTATAAAAATGAAACCCATGAGCCATATAAACAATTTTTGTATCTTTTAAATGACTTTTCTTAGCTGCATATCTAGTTATTGCTCCCCCAAATGGTGTATGACAACTGATAATATCATAATGTTCCTTTTTAAATATTTCTTTTAATTGCTTATAAGATCGTATATTTTGTTTTATATTTAAATCCCGAGCAAAATCTACATCGTATTTTCTATCACAATAAGGTATATCTATATCTTCACTTTTAGCAGCAATATGTACTTCATAACCATTTTCCTTAAACCATTTTAATTCTGGAATTAAAAATTTTATAAAGAATGATTCAAGATTAGCTGCAAATAAAATTCTTTTCATATATTCCTCTTACATTTCTAAGATGATTATAACATATATTTACACAATTAAAAAGAATGATTAATTAAAATTAATCACTCTTTAGATTATAGATAAATTTATTATTATAAAAAGTACTTTTTAATTTAAATTCTTCATTTACTTTTTCATATCCATATTTTTCAATTAAAGTATCTTCCCCACTAAATAAATTTGTACCTAATGCTAATTTATTTCCTTCAATTTCTACTCCTAAAGAAGCAAGCGTCGTAGGAAATAAATCTAAAGTTGAAAATTGTCTATTATATATATCATTTGTATTAACTGCTGAATTTATAAATAAATTATATACTGTTCTTTCATAATTTTCATCTTTAAAATAATCAGGATTCATACTTAAATGATCACCAACAATAACTAAAGTTGTATTTTCATAAAAATTTTGCTTTTTAAACCAATCAACAAATTCCATAATTTGTTTACTAGTACAAGATATAACATTATCATATTGGTTTTCATAAGGTGTTTCACAAATTTCTTCTAGATATCCCTCATTTGCATGGGTATTTGCAGTTAAAAACGTAAAATTAAATGGTTTATCTTCACTAGCTAATTTTATGATTTCTTCTTTAGCATATTCAAATAATTTAGAATCTTCAAAGCCCCACCAAACATAATATCCTTCCGGAAGCTTACCATTATTGATTGCAACTCCTAAATCATAAATCTGATAATTGCCATGTGTTTCAAAAAAAATACGACGATTACCAAAGATAGCATTTGAGCCAAGCATTAACATTTGATTATATCCTGCATTTTCTAATATATTTCCAATTGAATAGGCACCAGGTAAATAAGTATTAAAACTATAATCATTTGTAAGTTCTGCAGCTAATTTTGTAGGAAGTCCAGTAGTTTGAGCAACCATTGCTGCACTAGTCCATGTAGTACCAACTAATGATCTTGCTCCACCAAATTTTTCTGTATTTGAAAAACTAATATTATCTTTAGTTAAATTCGTTAATTCTTTCAATAAATTATTTTTCATTGTACCACCTAATTTAGTAGAAAAATAAGAACTTTCTAAAGATTCAACAAACAAATAAATTAAATTTCTTTTTTCCTTTGGAAATGTTAATTTTACTTCTCTTGGATCAACATAATTTTCTTCAATAAAAAGTGAATTAGTATTTTGCTCTTTTAAATATTCCCAAAAATGTACAGTATTTAAACTTATATAGATACCAATTAATAGAAATAATGGCGTTATACATTTAATAAAAATATTTATTATATTACCTGATAACAAAAAGTTAAATTTCTTTTTCCATAATCTAACATTTACAATATATTTTTTATTCTTTAACATTTTTAAAAGAAAATATAAAATAATCCAAAAGGCAATTGCTATAACAAAACTTGGAAACAAACTATATTTTATAAAACCAATTATTTTACCACTTTCAGTTCCTTCAAGAGGTCCCAAAATATGAAAAATAATCTCATCTATACTTAAATTGTCAAAATTATTTAATGCCCATTTTATAGAAAAAATAATTAAAAGAGAAATGAACATTAAGAAAAAAACAAACAATTTACTTAAAATACTTACTACTTTTTTCATTTTTTACTCATTTCTTTTTAATTGTTACATTAAAATTCTTTCTAATATATTTTATAAATAACCCAAGAAATAATGCCACAATACTTGCAAGTAACATATATTTTAAACTAAAGCTTACCGTAAATGCATCACTATTTAAAATTAAATAACTATTTTCCTTTATATAATTAATGATAAATAACATAATTGAATTTACTAAAATATTATATATTCCATAATGAATTATAGAGTTCAAAAAATTAAATTTTTCTTTTGAATCTAGAATATAATTTAAAATCAATGCTGGAAAAAATAAACAAATAAAATTCATAATTACTCCTTCTTACTTGAAAGTATAACATAGATTACTAACTTTTTCCAACAAATTTTTTCAATTTAAAAATAGCTTTTTAAATTTAGAAGATTGAATAATTTTTTGTATAAAAATTGCTAATAAAGAAGTAATTATTGAAATAATTAAACTTGTCGAAATTAAAATAATTAAATTTTTATTATAAGAAAAATTATAAATGGCTAAAACGTTTCTAATATACATATGATTTAAATACATTATGAATCCAAATTTACTTAATTTTTGCCAAATAGAATGTTTAAACAAATGATTAATAAAGCTAATTTTAGAAAAAATAATTATTACTAAAATTGCTGTTAAAAATTGAATTAAAAATATTGATTGTTCACCTATACCATACTCCATAAAATGAAATAAAACATACACAATTCCAATTTCAACTATAGTAAAAATTAATTTAGATAATTTTTTAAAAGAAAACTTTTTTAATATTTCAACTATTTCGTATGCAATGACTCCAATATTCATACTTAAAAATGCTCTGATAGTGCCATTAATAAATAAATATTGTAATTCAAAAGGTGCATAAATACCAATATTATTATAAATAATAAAACTACAAGTTAAAAAGACAAATATTGGAGCAATTATTTTACTATAAGTTTTTTTATATTTACAAGCTAGTGGATATATAATTAAAAAGACAAATAACATTGAAGAAATATACCATTCAGCTCTATTTACATTAGCATATATCTGTCCTGAAGTAAGTACACCATTCATTTGCATTTGCAATAATTCAAAAATATTAGTCATAAAACTTACGAGAGGTCTTTTTAAAAATATATATTCAAATAAACAGCCAACAAAAAAAGATAAAATTATATATATAAATATTGGCTTTAATTTGGCAATAATAAATTTCCAAGTACTACTTCCTAAATCTTCATTATTTTCATTGGTATTAATTTTTACCATCATTAAATAACTAGATACTATAAAGAAAAAATCTACAATATAGCATCCATATGGAAATAGCACTCTTTCACCAAATTTATTCAAAGACCATGCATGATAAATTACAATAACTATACTAAATATAAATTTCCAAAAATCTATTTCATAATTTCTTTCTTTCATACATCCTCACTTTTTATAAAATTCTTATTAATTTTAACACACATATTTTCTTATGTCTAATAATTTATAATTGTTATCATATAGTAAACCAAACTTACAAAATACAATTAATTCTACAGAAAAAAAATTAAACATATATTATAATCATGATCAATATAGCATATAGTGAAATTAGAGTTAATATAGTTTTATCTCCATAAACAACTTCAACAGGATCGCCAAAACTATCACTTTCAATGTCCATATTATATTTCATAAAAATTAATATAACTAAAGGAATAGTCCAAAGCAATAAATTATTTGCACTATCACTTTCACCTACAACCCACAAAGAATAAAATATAATAGCCATTGTTAAACACATATACATATTTTTATCTAGAAAGTTTTCATTGTAATAATTTAAAACTTTTCTTGAATTTTGACCATTTTTTTGAATTTCATTTCTTCTCTTACCTAATCCTAGGTAAAAAGCTCCAGACATAATTGTTAAATATAACCAAGAAGATACTTGAACGTCTATTATTGAAGCACCATATAAAATTCTAATTAAAAATCCTGATACTAAAATAGCTATATCTAAAAAAGGAACATCTTTAAGTCCAAAGCTATACATTATATTAATTATCAAATACAATAATAAATAAAATAAATTCATATTAATAATTTTGTATATAGCTAAAAAATTAAATAATAACGATAAGATAAATAAGATAAAAGATAATACCAGTGCTTCCTTTATACTTACTTGTCCTGATGCAATTGGTCTATTTTTCTTTTTTTCGTGTAACTTATCTTTTTCTTTATCTTTAATATCATTAATTATATAAACAACAGATGAAATAAAACTAAACGATAAAAAAGCAAAAATAGTTTTTAATAATAAATTTGATGAAAATAAATTTTTACTGAAAATTAATGGTAAAAAAATCAAAAAATTTTTTATATAATGTTTAACTCGCATTAGTTTTAAATATTTCATAAATTCTCCTACAACTTAAATGGATAATATTTGATACCAAAACCAACAATATTATACATTCCATATACATTTATTATAATCATTAGTAAAATTAATATTATGAAAAAATATTTCATTTTAGGTAATTTGTTTACAAAATTTTGGCCTAGTAAATATAGTAAAATAAAATATGCCCAACCAAAATATAGTGAATATAAAAATAAACAGTTTTCATTAGTTCCCCAGCCAATTATTACTAATATTAGTATAGAAAATAAAAACCATCCAAAACTTATTTGAGCAATTTTTTTCTTTCTATTTATTATAAAAGAAATTAATAATAATATAATTATTCCAAAGCCAATATAATTAATTTTATTTAATACATTAACATCATAAGAATAATGATATGGAATATTCTCTGTATTAAAATTAGTTATACTATTTGGATAAAGAAAACAACCACTTACAAAAGTTAAAAATTGCAATACTCTATTAAAAGTAAACGAAGTATCTGTACCATATCTATCAAAGTTAATTAGATTCTCTAAAACTATATGAGTTTGGCCAAATATAACTATAAGAATTAGAAATAAAATACCATATTTAAAACAATCTTTAATAAATTTTTTTAAGTCCTTGTTAAAAAGTGCAAAAGGTAAACAAATCGAATTGGTAATTAAAGTTCCAGAAATAGCTGAAAATAATATATTATTCGTTTTTTTATTCTTTACAATATTATAAATAAAAATAATTAACCAGAATAATCCAAAAACATATTGTTCTATATTAAATGCAAAAAATATTGTTGAAAATAAACAACTATAGCTTAACAATGCTAATAATGAATTTTTAGAACTTAATAATCTTTCAAATAAAATCGAAATTATTATTAAACAAATTCCTTGCAATATAGAAATGCTAAAAGCATAAATTACATCATAAGAAGTAAAATCAAAAATATGAGCAACTATATCGGCAATTTGACCAAATGGAAAAGCAAATAAACCAAATAATGGTTGTCTTAAATCATTTTCTGGTGAATTAATTTTTTGGAAACAATCTTGTGCTATCAAAGCTCCAGAGTCAGAACGATATAAAGCGTCATAATATATAATATCGGGTGAATCTTTATAAATGGGTCTTGTAAAAACATTAGTTTTAAAGTTAATTATACAACAAAGAGAAAAAAATATTATAACTGAAAAAATAAAAAACTTTTTTTCTACTTTAGAAAAAGATTTAACAAAACTTCTAGCTATTGGCAGCAAATATTTTATAAAAGATAGCCATATTAAGTAAATTATAGGCAAAATTGCAATAAATAATAAGACAATAAAAATATAAAAAATACCATTATTAATATTTAAAAAATCTATAAATAAATTTATGATATTTGTTAAAAAAGAAGGATTAAATCTAAAATTATTTATTATAACTTTAGATGTATTAAATGTAAAAATAAGACAAAGTAAATTATCAAAATATTTACTCATAAAATATTCTTTCTTTTTAATTAATTCTAAAATATTTTTATAAAAGATAAGATATATCATAAAACAAAAACAAACTAATGCGTTAAATATACCTATTTTTGCCATATTTTTGTACTCACCTAAAGTTATTACTAATGTTAATATTGTTCCGGAAAAAACTAACAACATTTTTATAATATTTTTAGCAAGTTTATTTTTTAATACATTATTCATATATTATTCACATCCCAAACATTATTTAATTTTAACACACATATTTTCTTATGTCTAATTATTTTGATAAAAAAAGAAAATATTTTTTAAGCATTTCCTTTTTATATTATACTTCTCCCATTAATTCTTGAATTTTTATTTTAGCATCTTCTATAGTTTCTTCATTTGGATACATAACATATAACTCCATACTTGGAACACTATAAGTTATTTCACTACCATCACTACCATTTAAACTTATTGAATTAATTTCCCAATCTGGCATTTTATCAAGTTGCATATTAACTAAATTCATAATTTTTTCTGTACTTATATTTGTTGTAAATGTGCCTTCTAAGGCCTCTAATAAATCAGAATATTTAACTAATATTTTTGGTGAATTAGCTTTTTTGATAATTGCTTCAATCATTCTTTGTTGATTTTCTCCTCTTACTCTATCACCATCTTGGAATGCTTTTCTTGTTCTAACAAAATCTAGAGCCATTTTACCATTAACATGATTATATCCTTTTTCAAATTTGTAAAAGAATTCTGAACTTTTAAAATTGTACTCTGAATAAACATCAACACCATCTAGGGCATCAACTAATTTTATTAAAGCATTATAATTAACTTTAACATAATAATTTATGTCTATATCAAGGATGTCTTCAATGGTTTTAGCACTAACATTAACACCATATATTCCGGCATGAGTAAGCTTATCCATCTCATTTATACCATTTAAATTAACATAATAATCTCTTGGAATATTGATCATTAAAATCTTATGTGTTTTTGGGTTAATGCTCATAACTATATTAACATCGCTTCGACCTTTATCAGTAACTTTACCATAAGAATCTATACCAGATATATAGACATTAAATGGTTCTTCTGTAACATTAACATCTTTACCAATTTCATTAATTTTTTCTTTTATACTAAATTCATATAATATTTTAGTATTTGATTTTAGTTCTTCATCATCTTCAGTAAGTAAACTATAAATACTATCAATCATTAAAACTCCATCAATTTCATCTTTTTGAAGCGAATTAAATAAATCACTATAACTATTCTTTTCTTCATGATTAGCAGTTATTTTACTATCAAGTTCCATAATGGCTTTATCAATACTTAAATCAACATTTTTAGCATATCCTAACTTTTTATTAGCAAGTTCATCTACTTTTGTATAATTTGATGTACTTGATACAAGTACATAATAATTTTTAGTTTCATAGCCAAAATTACTTGATAAATCATCTAAAAAATTAAATGTTTTATTCAAATAAAAAAACACTAATAATAATAATATGATATAAAATATTTCAAAAAAAGTGAGAATTCCCCTTATAAATCTTTTTGGTCTTCTAAAAATTGTAAAAAATATAAATATTATCGGAACTAAGACAATAAATATCCCATAAACAATTAAATATTTAGTTGGTAATACATTATATTTTATTATTAAATAAGTATTGATATATATAGAAACAAGTAAAAGAATACCTATTATTATAGAGAATATTCTCTTAGCTTTTTTAACCTTCTTATTGTTCAATTTCATAAAACTACCTCAAATTAATTATATACTATTTATATTAATTATACAAATATAATAAAAATATAGTAAACACTTTATTTACTATATTTAGTATAATCACTTATTTATTTTTTATAGCAAAAGTTGCATATAATGGTATACTTTTTATTTTATTTTTATTATCATATCCAAATTCTTTTGTACTTATTCTTATACCATACTTAGGATTATATTTTTGCATATAAATTTTTAAACTTTTTGATTGATTATTATTATTTGCTTTTACCTCAATAGGTATTATACCATCATTATTATATATTAAAAAATCTATTTCTGCTGTGGCATTATTTTTCCAATAATATAAATTATATCCATTTACTAAAAGTTCGGTTGCCACATAATTTTCTGCAATTACACCTTTATATAATGAGACATTATCATTTAAAATATCTTCTAATCTTATTTTAAGTAAATTATTCAATATACCAATATCACTTAAATACAATTTAAATGTTTCTTCGTTAACAAATCCTTCTAAAGGAATATCTGGATTATTTATACACTTACATCTTAAAATCATATTATTAACCTCTAGCCAATCAATTGCAGTAGCATATTCTCTTTCTCTAGCGTCTTTATGTATATTAGAATATTGAAATTTTTTAGATATATTAGTAAGTTGTGATGGTAATGAATTATAAACTCTATTAATTTTTAAAGCTTCATTATCATTCAAAACATATTTATTCATGTCTTTAAAATATGAATCCACTATATCTTTTATTATATTGACATCATATTTTATATAATCAGCATTAATACTAACCATATTATTAATACTTTCAGGCATTCCACCAGTTATCAAATAAATTCTATATAAATTTAAAACCTTTTCATGTACTTCTTTACCAATTTTTTTATTTTTTTCAAAACATTCATATATTAAATTAACAAGTAAATATTGATCCATAGCATATAAAAATTCTTCAAAACTCATTGGATACATATTTAACATTTTTATCTTGCCAACAGGAAAAGAGGCATTAAATCTTTTTAATTTTATACCTAGCAATGGACCTGCGCAAACAATTCTAACATTGTTATGCTTTTCACAAAAATATTTTAATTCAGAAATCAATTGTTCTGACTCTTGAATTTCGTCAAAAAATACAATAGAGTCTTCTTTTTCAAAATCAAAATTTAAAAGAATTTTTAATCTATTATATTTTTCTGTTGAATTCATATTAGAATTATATAATGTTACAATTTCTTTATCCTCTAATAAATTTACATATTTATAGTTTTTATATTCTTTACGACAAAATTCATCAATTATATATGTTTTTCCACATTGACGAACTCCTAATACTATTAATGGTTTAATATTTATTTTTTCATTTTTCCATTTTAATAAATCATCATAAATACTCTTATTTAAGTCTATTTGCAATCATTTTCACGAAAATCAAAGGACTTTTTACGTGTTTTTACACAAAAATCGAAGGACTTTCATATTTTACTTATTATTTATAACAAAATTATAAGCATCTTTGCACATATCTTCTAAATTTAATGAAGCTGTCCATCCTAGTTCTTTACTGGCTTTACTTGAATCAGCATAACAAGTATCGATATCGCCACTTCTTCTTGGGGCTATTTTATAATTAATTGTAACATTATTTACTTTTTCAAATGTTTTAATCATTTCTAAAACACTATAACCTTTACCAGTACCTAAATTATAAACAAGTAATCCACCTTTATCCATACTATTTAACTTATTAATACCATTAAGATGAGCTTTAGCCAAATCAACAATATGAATATAATCTCTTACACCAGTACCATCTAAAGTATCATAATCATCACCAAAGACACTTAAACACTCTAATTCTTTAGTAGCTACTTTAGCTATAAAAGGCATTAAATTAGCTGGTATACCATTTGGATCTTCCCCAATTAAGCCAGATGGATGAGCTCCAACAGGATTAAAATATCTAAAAACTATAATTTTAAATTCAGGATCAGCAATACTTAAATCGTTTAAGATATGTTCTACAAATAATTTACTAGTACCATATGGATTTGTCGTATTACCAATTGGCATTTCTTCAGTAATAGGCATAATATCTTGCTTACCATAGACAGTTGCACTACTACTAAATATTAATTTTTTAACATTATGCTTTTGCATAACTTTGATTAAAGTTAGAACACTACTAACATTATTAATGTAATAACTAATTGGTTTTATGACACTATCACCAACGGCTTTATAAGCTGCAAAATCAACCACAACATCAATATTATTTTCATTCATTATTTTATCAAGGATATTTTCATCTAACATATCTCCTTCATAAAATTTAATTTCTTTGTTAGTTATTTGTTTTATTTTATCAAGTACTTCTCTTTTACTATTACTAAAATTATCAAACCCAATTACATTATATCCTGCATTAAGTAATTCAACACAAGTATGACTACCAATATAACCAGTACAACCTGTTACAAATATATTCATTTTTTCTTCTCCTTCTTTTTATGTGTATATAAAATATCGGTTTTTAAAATAATAAATAATAAAAGAATCATTAAAAGTACATAAATAACCATTGCTATTTTTGTATGATGAGTTACATAAGAAATAGATACTACTGAAAATAATAAATTAATTATATATATAACAATTATACTCATTCTTGGTGAGAATTTTAATTTTAATAATTGATGATGAAAGTGTTCTTTATCTGGTGAACCAATACTTTTATGTTTTATTAACCTTCTTAAAATGGCAAGTAATGTATCAAATATTGGTACTGATAAAATAGTTATTGGTATTATCAAAGTAGTTAATGTTGCTACTTTATAACCAACTAAGGCAATAACTGCAATCATAAAGCCCAAAAATAAACTACCAGAATCACCCATAAATATTTTAGCTGGTGGAAAATTCCAAACTAAGAATCCCAAAGTTGATCCTAACATTATTAAAGATAATATTATATCTAATCCACCTAATTTTTGTAATAAAAAAGCAATAATACTAATAGTTAAAAAATAAATTGTACTAATACCCCCAGCAAGACCATCTAAACCATCAATTAAATTAATAGCATTAGATATAGCTACAATAAAAAATGTTGATAAAATATAACTAATCACTTTATTAAAATGAAGATGTATTCCTAAAAAAGTAATTTCATTAAAATACATTCTACCATAAATAACAACAATTAAAGCCGCTATTATTTGAACTAAGAATTTATATCTAGCTCTTATTGGCTTAATATCATCAAAAATACCAATAAGCAAAATTATAAATGAACCAATTAAAATTGATATCATTTGGGTAGTTAATTCACCATATAAAATATAACCAGCTAAGAATGCAATATATATGGCTAGTCCACCTAATCTTGGCATTGGCTTGGTATGAACTTTTCTTTCATTTGGTATATCTATTGCTCCAATATGATGAGCAATTTTTTGACAAATTGGTACTAAAATTGCACTAACTAGAAATGTAACTAACAAAATTTCTAATATATTATAATCATTAATAATCCATTTCATTTATAACACCTATGATAATTATAACCTATATAATAAAAAAAAAGAAGTTATTTTTTTCTCATTTTATACTGATCAAATTTTATTTAACTTTTTATTTCTTCTTTTTTTATTACTTTTTGAATTAATCTTTTTTTACTTTCTAGAATTTTTTTACTTTTCACTTTATTTTATGATGAATTAATTGTTCTTTTTTTATTTCTTCTATTTCTTCAATTGACACATTTGTTATTCTATGTATTTCTTCTACTTCCATATAGTTTAGTAATTTTTTTATAATTTTTTTAATTCCTTCTTTAATTCCTTCTCTTTTTCCTTCTTTAATTCCTAGTTTCTTTCCTTCTCTTCTTGCTATTTCTTTACTTTCATCTATTCCTGCTTGAATTAACCACCCTTCTTGTTCATCTGTTAATTCATCTAAAAACATTCCATTTTCATTCATCTTTATCACTTTTTCTCCTATCTCTTTTAATATACTATCTTTTTTACTTAATTCTTCTATCTCTTTCTTATCTGTATTTAATAATGTTATATATATATTATTTTTTTCTCCTTTGACATTCTTCTCATACCATTCTCTTTTACATCTATCTACATTAATGTTTATTATCTTTTGTTGATATGTATATATGTCATCATCATCACATCTATAATAATATTCCCTCTTAATTGGTATTCTTTTTCCTTGATTAAAATTTAAATTTATTAACATCGTACATTTTGCAAAGCTTCCGTATTCTTCATTTATTTTTAAATTTCTTACTATGGCACTTGATAAATAAAATGAATTTCTTATTTTACTTGCTTCATAATTCGTATTTACCTCAATTAATATTACCTCTTCTTCTTTACTCTTTACTAATACATCTACTCTTTTTCTCCTTTCATCTTTAGTATTTATTGGTAACTCATTTTGTAAATATTCTACTACTTCTACTTCATAACCTAATATATCTGTTAGTAATTTATTCATATATCTTGTGTCTTTTGGATTGGCTATTATTGTTTTAAACATTGCATCATTTGATAAATTAATAAATTTTTTATTTCTTAGTTGTTTTCTCATTAAGGGTTTCTTGTCTTTCCTTTCTAAGAGAGGGGCTATTAATTACTTCTCTTTTTCCCTCTCTACTTATTTATTTAAGAGATTTATTATTCTTTCCTTTTTATTATAAAAAAAATTAGATATTTGGCTATCTAATTTAAATTTTCATAATACTTTGTAATTTTTTTACTACTTTTTTTTCTATTCTCGATATATAAGATTGACTTATGCCAAGCATTTCTGCCACTTCTTTTTGAGTATATTCCTTAGTATTATTAAGTCCATATCTTAAAGTCATTATTTCTTTTTCTCTTGGTTCTAATATATCTATTTCTTTTGTTAAAGTTTCTTTATCCATAACATGTTCAAATTCTTTAGGAACAATATCATTATCAGTTCCTAAAATATCTTCTAACTTTAACTCATTACCTTCAGCATCAAAATTCAATGTTTCTTCTAAACTAACCTCTATTTTTTTTCTTTTATTTTTTCTTAAGAACATTAATATTTCATTTGCTATACACCTTGAAGCATAAGTAGCAAGTTTAATATTTTTATCTATTTTATATGTATTTATACCTTTTATTAACCCAATTGAACCAATAGATACTAAGTCTTCAATATCAAAGCCAGTATTTTCATATTTTTTAGCTAAAAAAACTACTAATCTTAAATTATGTTCAATTAAGATATTCCTAGCTTCAATATCTCCACTTTTGGCTTTTATTAAATAATCTAATTCTTTTTCTTTAGATAAAGGTGGTGGTAATTTATCAGTAGCACCCACAAAGAAACAATCATTATACTTGTTTTTCAAAAATGCAATTATCTTTTTAAATATATTTATATCTATCCCTCCCCTAAATGATAATTAAGTAAACAATTTACATTATCAAAACCCTTAAAATCGTTTGATATTCCCAGTAAATAATTATTATAAACTTTATTATCTACAATAATATTTTTAATACTTATACAAGGAAGTAAACTATGATTATTAACAGTATTAATTGGTACATAAATTGGACTTCTTATATTATATATGCCTTTAATGCTTTTTTTATTAACTAAAATTATATATTTATTAGTTATGGGATCTTTTAATTTATTACCTGTATCTAAGAATCCATTTAATTCTAAAGTTTTATTATTTTTAAAAGTTATTATTACTTTTTTATAATAATTAACTATTTTTTTTAAATTCTTCTGTTCTTTTATATATAAATATAAAATAAATGGAGCGATACTTAAACTTATTGGATATGCTAAATTATTAAATTGAATTTTTAAAAAATAAAGAAACCCCGCTAAAATAACAGATGTCATATATAAATAGGCAAAATTAGTTAAAAAATATTTTATATTTTTATATGAAAAACTAATTATTAACATAATTAACCCTAAAATCATATTTATTATCAATAAAAAATAATTGTTTATTTTAAGAAAGATTGTTAATGTTGAAAGAGAACCAAATAAACTAGCCAAAAATATTCTTTTAAAAGGACTATTTCTTTTTAATGTCAGATTGACAGTTATTAATATTAACAAATCATAGATAAAATTCAAACTAATTAATAAATCAATATATATTTTCATTTTATCACCAAATTTATTATATAAAAAAAGAACGGCATTTTTTGTCGTTCTTTAGTATTTATTAAAATAAATCATTATTTCTAAAGAATGGTGGAATTTCTAAATCTTCATCAGTTGGAACAGTTCTTCTTTTTGGCATTTCATCATTCTCATATAATTCTTCAGATTCACCTTCATCAAAACCAGTAGCAATTACTGTAACAATAACTTCATCAGTTAAATTATCATTTTTAATAGCTCCGAAAATAATATTGATATCACTTTTAGCAGCTTCTCTAACAGTTTCAATAGCTTCTTCTATTTCAAATAACGTTAAATTACTACCACCAGTTACATTAACAATAGCATTAGTGGCTCCATCAATAGTTGCTTCAAGTAAACTATTAGCAACAGCTTGTCTAGCTGCTTCAACAGCTCTATTTTCGCCAGCATTGCAACCTATACCAATTATAGCAGTACCACTCTTTTCCATTACAGCTTTAACATCTGCGAAATCTAGATTTATTACTCCAGTAACAGCAATTAAATCAGAAATTGATTGAACACCTCTATGTAGAACATTATCTACTTCTTTAAAGGCATCATCAAATCCTGTTGTTTTATCAATTATATCTCTTAATTTATCATTTGGTATAACAATTAAAGTATCAACATGTTTTTTTAACTCTTCAATTCCGAGTAAAGCATTTTCACTTCTTTTTTTACCTTCAAATCTAAATGGCTTTGTAACTATTCCAACGGTAAGAGCTCCAAGTTCTTGAGCAATTTCTGCAATTATTGGGGCAGCACCTGTACCAGTACCTCCACCCATACCACAAGCAACGAATACCATATCTGCTCCTTTTAAGGCCTCTTCAATTTCGCCTTTACTCTCTAGGGCAGCAGCTCTGCCAATTTCCGGATTAGCACCAGCACCTCTTCCACCAGTAATACTTTTACCTATTTGGATTTTATTGGTAGCTTTTGAAGCATTAAGCACTTGTAAATCAGTATTAACAACATAGAATTCAACGCTTTTAACGCCTTCTTCAATCATTCTGTTAACTGCATTACAACCACCACCACCAACACCGATGACTTTAATTTTCGCAATTTGATCCATTTGTAACTCGTTCATATTATCTTCTCCTTAATTATCAAAAAAGTAACCAAATAATTTTCCTAATAATGAATTATCTGATACCATTACTTTTTTATCACTACCACATAACTCCTCTTGTTCTTCTTCACTAAAGATTGAAAAGTCTACATTCCTTAGTTTTAATCTACTATTATAGTATTTAATCATACCAATAGCAGTACCATATTTATTACTGCGAGCTCCAATTTCTTCAATTCTTTCAATATTGGCTAAATTACCAAGTAATTCTTCTGCTAAAATTGAAAAATCTTCACTCTCTGTAACTCCTCCTGTAAGTATTATATAACTAATTTCCTTTTTTGTTAAGAGATTAATTTGTTTTTTTGCTAAATTAATAATCTCTGTTATTCGCATCATTACTATTTCTGATGCATCATATTGATTTATCTTAACATTTTCTCCATGTTTATCTACAAAAGATAATGATTCATTTGGTTGAGCTAACCTTGTATGAGCTAGGGCTAAATGTTCTTTCGTATACTTAGCATCTTCATTATTTATTTTATATACATAAGATAAATCATTAGTAATATTTGCCCCACCTATATCAATAACTTCTAAATTAGTAAGTATTCCTTTATTAAAGATTGATACAGTTGTAGTATCTTCACCAATATTTACGACAGCACCAATCATTTTATTTAATTCTTTATCTTTATGTTCATAATAATCACCAAGTGGTGATATAACTATATCAACAAGTTCTACCCCAACATTTTTAAGGCATGAGCTAATTCCTTCAATATTTTTTTTAGGAACAGTAACTACAATTGATTTCATTGTTAATTTTTCAGATACCATGTTAATTGGATTACTTACTACTTCATCATTAACTTTAAAACTAGTTGGAAGAACAGAAACTAATTCTCTATTTTCTGGTATTTTTTTATACATACATTTTTGCATGGCTTTAATTACATCAGCATTTTTAATAACTTTATCTTCGGAAGAAACTGCAATAGTACCACTACTCAAAAAACATTCAGCATAAGCACTTGGAACACTAACAATTACTTTATTAACTGGTATACCTAAAACATTTTCACATTTGTTAAAAACTTCTTTAAAACTTTCAGTAGCACTTTCACCATTAATTACATATCCCTTTTTTATTCCACGTGAAGGAGTATCAACACATGCTAAAATATGGACTTTATTACGTATAACTTCTCCTACTACTAATTTAATAAGAGATGAGCCAATATCTAAACTTGCAATTATTTTTCGCACATTATCACTCCTACTATCCACTTTAATTATACCTAAAAATAAATGCTATATCAAGATATTATTGATTTATTATGTTAGAAAAAAGTGCTATTAACTAGCACCTATATAAGTTATTTTAGCAAAACCATTACCAGTATTTCCCGTCATAGTACTAAGTCCATCATGAGTTGGCATTTCTTCATTTCCAGCTTTCATTACCGTATCAATAAATACTTTACCACTATAATGTTCTGAAGTTTCTAAATGGCTTATATTACCTTCAGTTGAGTTCTCATCAATTGCCTTACATCCTGGATAGCCAGAGATAAAGGATGAACCACCACCGCCTCCAGTCCAAGAATTGCCAGGATGATTACAATGACCACCACCATAATAGCCACCTCCACCACCCGATGAAGAATATACTGCTTCATATTCCTTTGATTGATATATCCCATATCCTCCCATACCAAACGTACCAGTCATTTCAGGTGTTTTTTGGGGATCTATATCATTGTCATTAAACCTTTCTCCAGGTTCTCCGCCACTCGTTTGAGTTGCTCCATGGCCACTATAACTATAACCTCCATTATCATTATTAAAGTAAAATTCAGCATCAATTCCAATCAATGTTCCGCCATCTCCACGGACATATTTTTTAGAAGTATCAATGTGTTCTTTATATGCTCCACCACCTCCACCGGCAGCGACCATAATCCTTGATTTTAACGAATTAAAATCATTCCATGTACCATTTTCCAATCTTACGTCAGTTGCTCCACCTCCAGAGGATTCACCAGGGCCACCACCATTAAATGGAAATGTTTCCAAATTCATTCCATTTTGATTTATATTTTCACCCACATAAATATATAATTTTTCTCCTTTGTTTAATTTAATTGTTCCTTTGGTATAGGCACCTCTTCCCTCTGTTCCTTCTATTACTCCATCATGGATACCTCCACTAGCTCCCCATAGTTCAATTTGATAATATCCATCTTTTGGAGCTACAAATTCTTGTGGTTTTCCTGTATATTCATATTATCTTTCTATATCTAGAATATATGGATTATCTTTTGTTCCTGTTCCTTTATTTAAAATAATTTTATTATTTAAATAAAATACTGGTCTATAATATGGCTTATATTGATCACATTTAGATTCGCAATCAGTATTACATTCTTCTATTGTTTTGCAAT
>CANROK010000003.1 GCA_947632205.1 uncultured Bacilli bacterium | reverse complement strand
TTTAATTTATTATGTAGTTAATCTAATTAATGGTGTTTGATTTTAATCTCTCACCCGTAATTATTCTACACTATCTAAATAGAAAATTAATTTGGATACTGATGAACATTAAAATATTCGACAAAATAAGACAAAAGATACCTCTTTACAAGTGGTATCTTTTGCTGTTTAATAAAAACTTGAAGTGTTGAATAGGCGCCGCCGAATCATTTTCTCAGGGGGGTAATACCAAGTGAGAGGTGGTGAAGTAAGATGAAAGCAACAACCTTAAATAAGTTTTTGTTAGTAATTATTTTACTATTATTAATTATAATAATTTTAAAAGACGCCGTTAAAATATTAGAAATAATACTTTAATAGCGTCGCACAGAAATAGGCGGCGTGAAATTCACGCTTCCTAAATTAATTATACCCAAGTTTTAGAAAAATAGCAATGCAAATTTTATATTTGAGATTTACTTGTTTTAAACAATATAAAATAGTATAATTTTAATTGATTAAACAGGTGAATTTATGGAATGGAATATAGGTAATGTCAAAATAAAAAATCAAGTAGTTTTAGCGCCCATGGCTGGTGTTACTAACAAAACATTTAGAATGCTTGCCAAAGATATGGGAGCAGGTTTAGTCGTGGGAGAAATGGTATCTGATAAAGCTTTAGTGTATGAATCTAAAAAAACATATGATTTATTAAAAATGGATGATAAAGAAAGACCTATTTCGCAACAAATATTTGGTAGTGATCCAGAAACTATGGGAGCATCTGCTAAAATAATTGAAAGATATATGCATCCTGATATTATCGATATTAATATGGGTTGTCCTGTTCCTAAAGTAGCCATTAAAAATAATGCTGGTAGTAGTTTACTTAAAGATGAAGAAAAAGTAAGAGCCATTGTAAAAAGTGTTACCTCAGCTGTTTCTGTTCCGGTGACTGTTAAAATAAGAGCTGGCTGGGATCATAATAATATTAATGCTCCAAGAATAGCTAAAATATGTGAAGAAGCGGGAGCAAGTGCTATCTTTGTTCATGGTAGAACGAGAAGTGATGGATATAGTAATACTTCTTCTTTAGATGTTATTAAAGATGTTGTTAAGGCGGTTAAAATTCCTGTTATTGGTAATGGCGATATTAAATCTTGTTATGATGCTAAAAAAATGTTAGATTATACAGGATGTACTGCGGTTATGATTGGAAGAGGATTCTTAGGTAATCCTTGGCTAATTAAAGAATGTGTTAATTATTTAGATAATGGTGAAATTCCTAAAGAAGTATCTAATAAAGAAAAAATTGATATGATTAAATATATTATTGAAGAATTAATTAAAGAAAAAGGGGAGAAATTAGGAGTATTAGAGCTCCGAACTCATTTAATGTATTTCTTTAAAGGACTTCCTAATACCAAAAATATTAAAAATAATATTTGTAGTGCTAAAACTAAAGAAGAATTATTAAATTTAATTAAAGATTATCAAAAAAGTATAATGGAGTAATTATGAATTTGAAGTTTATTCAAGATAAAACAATTATTATTTGTGAAGAAAACTATAAGAATAAAATATTAGAATATTTAAATGAAAATAATCTTTTTCAAGATATAAAATTTTATTCTAAAAAAAGTTTTATGGAAAACTATTATTATTCTTATAGTAAAGAGTGTATGCCTTATTTACTTAATAAATATCATTTAAAAATAGATATATTAGAAAATTATTTAAATAAACTTTATTATATCGATGATAAAGAATATCAAAGTTCTAAATTAAAGTTTTTAAAAGAATTAAAAGATGATTTAATTAAAAATAATTATTTAATATATAATTCTTATTTTAAAGATAGTATTAATAATTATCAAATTATTGTTTTAGGTTATCCTTACCTTGATAATTTAGAAATAAAGACATTTAAAGAAATAAATGCTAAAATTATCAAAGATGCACCAAAATATAATATAAGTAAAGTATATGAATTTAATAATATAGATTCAGAAATTAATTTTGTGTGTGAAAAAATAATTGAGTTATTAAATAACAAGATAGATATTAATCATATTAAGTTAATGAATGTAACTAAAGAATACTATAATAGTTTAAGAAGAATAAGCAATTTATATCATCTACCGATAAATATACCTACTAATAATAATTTATATAATAATATAATGGGTAAAACTTTTTTAAATAATTTATATCGTGGTATAGAGTATAGTCTTAATTTAATTAAAGATGAAAATGAAGAAATAGTAAATAAAATAGTTAATCTTTGTAATAAATTTAATTATATAAAAGATTTAGATATTTTAAAAACAATAATGATTCAAGAATTTAAAAATACTAAAATTAATAATTTTCAATATCAAAATTATGTAGAAATTATAGATACTTTTGCTTTAGTAAATGATGATGATTATATATTTTTAATGAACTTTACAACTAGTAGTATTCCAAGATTTATAAAAGATGAAGATTATTTTACCGATAATATTAAAGAAGAACTAAATTTAAGTAGTTGTCATGTTATTAATAAAGAAATAAAGAATGCTACGATTAACAAATTAAAAAGTATTAAAAATTTAGTTATAAGTTATAAGTTAAAAGATAATAAAACTATCTATTATCCATCTATTTTAGTTAGTGAATTAAACTTAGTTAAAGAACATTATCAAAATGAATCATTAGTTCATTATTCTTTCGATTATGATAAATTAAAACTTGCTAAAATGATCTATGATTATGAAACATATGGTATTATTAGTGATGAATATAATATTTTAATGAATAGTTTTAAAGATATTTCTTATAATTCTTTTAATAATGAATATACAAAAATAGATAAAGAGGCATTTAAAGAATATATAAATAATAGATTATCTTTATCTTATGGTCAAATAAATAATTATAATAAATGTGCTTTTCGTTATTATTTAAGTAATGTTTTAAAACTACAAAAAGAAATGGATTTATTCGAATCATTTATTGGTTCTTTATTGCATGATTGTTTATCTAAGTGTGTTGGTTCTAATTTAGATAGTGATGAGGTTATTGAAAATTATATTCAAACTAGTGGTAGAGTTTTATCTAAAAAAGAAGAATACTTTGTTAAATTAATGAAAGAAGATATTAAAAATACTTTAAAGATAATTTCTGAACAAAATATAAATATTAATTTAGATAAAATTTTGAAAGAACAATATATTCAAGTTGATAAATCGAGAGATATCGATATTAAATTTGTTGGGTTTATTGATAAAATTTTATATAAAGAATTAGAAAATAAAACTATTATATCTTTAGTAGATTATAAAAGTGGTAAAGAAGATATAGATTTAAAATATAGTGAATATGGTTTTAATTTACAATTACCTATTTATTTATATTTAGTTAAAAATAGTACTTTATTTAAAAATCCTACTTTTGCTGGTTTTTACTTACAATTTATTTTAGATAAAAATATTAATAAAAGTGATAAGAGTTATGAAGATGAATTAAAAGAAAGATTAAAATTAGAAGGATACTCAAATAGCGATGAAAACATCTTAGAGTATTTAGATAGTAATTATCAAAATAGTAATCTAATTAAAGGTTTAAAATGTAAAAATAATGGAGAATTTTATAAGAATAGTAAAGTATTAAGTAATGAAGAAATGGATAATTTAATAAATATTGTAGATACCAAAATTGAAGATGCCATTAATAATATTTTAGATGTTAATTTTAATATAAATCCGAAAAAAATTGGATATAAAAATGATGTTGGTTGTAAGTATTGTAAGTTTCAAGATATTTGTTTTAAAAAAGAAAAAGATTATGTTATCTTAAAAGAGATTGAAGGTGAAAAAGATGCCGGATTGGACTAAAGAACAGAATGAAGCCATTAATAAAAGTGGTAGTAATATTATTGTATCTGCTGGTGCTGGTTCTGGTAAAACAGCTGTCCTAAGTGAAAGAGTAATAACTAAGTTAAAACAAGGTATTAAAATAAATGAATTACTTATTTTAACATTTACAAATGCTGCCGCCAAAGAAATGCAAGACCGTATAAGAGAAGAAATAAGTAAGTATGATAATTTAAAAGATAATATTGATTATTTAGAAACATCTTATATTACCACCTTTGATTCTTATACTTTATCTTTAGTAAAAAAATATAATTATAAATTAAATGTTTCTAATAATTTAAGTATTGTTGATGATAGTTTAATTAGAATTAAAAAAGAAGAAATATTAAATAATATTTTTGATGATTATTATGTAAGTGAAGATCCTTTATTTCTAAATTTAATTAAAGATTTTTGTATTAAGAATGATAAAGCAATTAAAGAGGCCATTTTAGATTTTATAAATAATATTGATAATGAAATAGATAGAGATGATTTTTTAAATAATTATTTAGATAGATATTTGAATCAAGAGAAAATTGATAATTATATAGAAGATTATTTAAAAATGATATATGAAATAATTAATAATATTGAAAGTAATATTATCTTAATATCATCATCTTCCTATCCCGAATATTATGATGTTTTAGTTAAGTCATTTAATGATTTAATTTGTGCTAAAACATATGATGATATTTATAAATATTATAATTTATTAAATGTACCAAGAAGACCGAGGGGTAGCGATGAAATTAAAGATGTAAAAGAGAATATTGATAAATTAGTAAAAGAATTAGAAGATTATTTAAGATTTAATAATATTGAAGAAATAAAAGAAACATTTGCTATAATTAAAAATTATTTAGTAGTAATTATAGATATAATTAAGAAATTTTATGAAGTGTTAGATGAATATAAATTTAATAATGATCTATATGAATTTAGTGATATATCGAAAATGGCTATTAAATTACTTAAAGATAATGAAGATATAAGATTAGAAATTAAAAATTACTATAAAGAGATAATGATAGATGAATATCAAGATACTAATAATATTCAAGAAGAATTTGTTAAATTAATTCAAAATAATAATGTTTATATGGTTGGTGATATTAAACAATCTATTTATGGTTTTCGTAATGCTAATCCGAATATATTTAAAGAAAAATATGATAATTATAATTTAAATAAGGGTGGTATTAAAATCGATTTATTAAAAAATTTTAGATCAAGGAAAGAAGTACTTGCTGGTATTAATTTAATCTTTTCTTATATTATGGATGATTATCTAGGTGGTTGTGATTATAAAAATGCTCATCAAATGAATTTTGGTAATAATCTATATGAACTTAAAAATGGAATGGATGATTATAAATTAGAAATATTAAATTATGAAAATAATAATAGGGATTTTAATAACGAAGAAATAGAAAGTTTTATTATTGGGAGAGATATTTTAAATAAGATAAATAATAAGTATGAAGTTGTTGATAAAAAGAAGAAATGTTTAAGACCATCTTTATTTAGTGATTACTGTATAATCATGGATAGAGGTTCATCTTTTAAAACTTATAAAAAAGTATTTGAATATTTAGGTATTCCTCTTAATTTATATATGGATAGAACTCTTACTAGTGAAATAGATATTTTAGTATTAAATAATTTAATTGAGTTAATCTTAAAAATAGCCAAAAAAGAATATGATGATACTTTTAAATATGACTTTGTAAGTGTAGCTCGTTCTTATCTTTTTAGTTATGATGATAATACAATTTTTAATATTGTTAAGAATAAAAATTATTATGAAACAGAAATATACCATAAATGTTTAAATATCGTAAAAGAAATTAAGAAATTAAATATTTATGAAATATTACAACTTATAATTAAAGAATTTGATTATTATAATAAAATAATACTTATTGGTAATGTTGAAGATGCTTTAATTAGATTAGATAACTTATTAGATTTAGCTTCTAATTTAAGTGATTTTGGCTATACTCTAGAAGATTTTAATAATCATTTAGTATCAATTATTAATAGTAAAGATGAAATAAAATATAGTGTTAATGGGATGAATGGTAATGCCGTTAAAATAATGAATATTCATAAATCTAAAGGTTTAGAGTTTCCTGTTTGTTATTTTAGTGGTCTATATAAAACATTTAATAAAGAAGATATTAAAGATAAATTTGTTTATTCTAGTAGATATAAAATGATTATTCCTTATTATAAAGAAGGTATTGGTTATACTATATTAAAAGATTTATATAAGAAAGATTATATATTAAATGATATAAGTGAAAGAATAAGATTATTTTATGTTGCTCTTACAAGGGCTAAAGAAAAGATAATTATAGTAGCTCCGCTTAAAAAAGAAGAAAAAGAAATCAATGAATTAGTAAGTAATGATATTAGAGAAAAATATAATTCTTTCTTAAGTTTCTTAATATCTATTCAAAATAATTTAAAAGAATATATTAAAGATATTAATATAGATGATATTAAAATTACGAAAGATTATTTAGATAATAAAGTTATAAAAGATAAAAAAATAACTGATAATAGTTTAATTACTTATCAAAATATTAATATTGAAAATAATATAGTTAAAAATGATCATGCTTCGAAAAAAGTAATTGAGTTAATTAGTGAAGAAGAAAGTAAAAAAATGGAATATGGTACAAAAGTCCATGAAGCTTTTGAAGAATTAGATTTTTTAAATATTAAAGAGGATAATCCATACTATGATAAAATTACTAATTTAGTAAATACTTTAAATATTACTAAAGATAGTAAAATATATAAAGAACATGAATTTATATACAATAAAGATAATATAAAATATCATGGTTTGATTGATTTAATTGTTATAAACAATGATATGGTTAAAATAGTAGATTATAAATTAAAAAATATAGAAGATAAAGAATACGAGAAACAACTAAATATTTATTATGATTATGTAAGAAAATATTATCAAAAAGAAAATATTGAGTTATACTTATATAGTATTTTAGATAATAAATTAAAATTAATAAATAAGGAGTGATATAATGGAAGAAATAGTTTCTATATTAACTAAATTAAATAAAACTATTAGTACTATGGAATCATGTACTGGTGGCGGTATTGTAAATGCCATTACTAATATTCCTGGGGCAAGTGAAGTACTTAAGTTTAGTGCTGTAACTTATTCTAATGAATATAAAATAAAGATGGGTGTTAGTGAAGATATTATAAATAAGTATACTGTTTATAGTATGGAAGTAGCAAAGGAAATGAGTAAGAATATTGCCATGTATTCAGCATCTAATTATGGTATTGGTGTAACTGGTCAATTAAATAGAAAAGATCCTCATAATAGTACTTCAGAGATGGATAAAGTATATATTAGTATTTATGATAAAGATAAAGATACTTACTATAATAAAGTATATACATGTGAATATGTAAATAGAGTAGATAATAAAAATAAAGTAATTTCCTTAGTTATAGAAATGCTTAAAAGTATTTTAAATGATTAGAGTTTTCCTCTAATCTTTTTTATTGTCATTTTTTGACTAAAATCATTATCAAAAATAGTAAAAAATCTTTTACTCATTTTGACAAAAATTAAATTGTAAAACGAACAAAAAAATTTTTAAATTAGAAAAAAAATAAAACTATAGGTGAAAACTGCATAAAATGTTTTTTGAAGAATAAATTTTAAAAAAGCGAAAATAGTTTGCTTGACATTTTTAACTTTTTTTTGAAAAAAAACATTGATTAAGAATAAAGATTTGCTATAATGAAATTGTAATGGAGAGGTAATATGAAAGAAGATGTAATTAGTGATTTAATTGTAGTTAAAAGAAGTGGCCAAAGAGTCCCTTTTAACCGCACAAAAATAGCGATTGCTATTAAAAAGGGCTTTGATAGTGTTTACGAAGATTATGATGAAAAAATTGTTAACAAAATATTAGAAAAAGTTATAAAAATAATAGAGAAAGAATATCAAGATAGAAAGACAATTGGGATTGAGGAAATTCAAGATATTATTGAAAAAGAGCTTCAAAAAACAGACGAAAGTGTTTATAAATCTTTTTCAGAATATCGGGAAAGAAGAGCAGCATCGCGTGAGGCATTTGTTGGTCTTAGTAAACCCCAACACAAATTTGTTAAAGCCATTGAATCATTAGGACTAAAAAGTTCTAAAGAAGAAAATGCTAAAAGAGAAAACGCTAACATTGATGGTGATGGTCCAATGGGAACAATGCTTCATTTTGGAGCAACTGTTTCTAAAGAATTTGGTAAAGCTTATTTAATGGATGCTAAGTACGCTAGAGCCCATGATGAAGGTGATATTCATATTCACGATTTAGATTTTCTGGCTATGGGTACTACAACTTGCAATCAAATTGATTTAGAAAAATTATTTAAAAATGGTTTTTCAACAGGACATGGTCATTTAAGAACGCCAAATGATATTATGAGTTATACAGCTTTAGCAGCTATTTGTATTCAAGCCAATCAAAATGATCAACATGGTGGTCAAAGTATTCCAATGTTTGATTACTATATGGCTCCAGGCGTTAAAAAAACATTTAGAAAACAATTAAAACAAACTTTCTATGATTTTCTTGATTTAGATGGTTTTTTAGGCGAAGTTGATTTTGATAAAATAGTTGAAGTTATTAACAAAATAGATACTATTGAATTTGATCCTAAAGAAATGTTTAAAGAATTTATTACAAGTGATAGATTAGAAGAAATAATTCAAAAAGGTTATGATAAAGCCATGGCTAAAACTGATAGAATTACTTATCAAGCTATGGAAGCATTTATTCATAACTTAAATACTATGCATAGTAGAGCCGGAGCTCAAGTACCTTTTTCATCAGTAAACTTTGGTACTGATACATCTCCAGAAGGTAGAATGGTTATCAAAAACTTCTTACTTGCAACTGATGCTGGTCTTGGTCATGGCGAAACACCTATTTTCCCAATTTCCATCTTTAAGTTAAGAGAAGGTGTTAGTTATAATGTTGGTGATCCAAACTATGATTTATTTAAACTTGCATGTAAAGTATCAGCCAAAAGAATGTTTCCTAACTTCTCATTTATGGATTCATCATTTAATAAGCCATATTTAAAGGGTATGGATCCTAAAACAGAAGTAGCTTATATGGGATGTAGAACAAGAGTAATTGGTAATGTTGTTGATCCAGAGAAACAAATTACACCAGGAAGAGGTAATTTATCATTTACAACAATTAATTTACCAAGATTAGGAATTAAACATGGTATAGTAGATGGAACGAGAGAAAAACCGGATATGAAGGGCTTCTACAAAGAACTTGATGAATTACTTGATTTATGTAAAGGTCAATTACTGCAAAGATTTGATATTCAATGTAGTAAATCAGTAGCAAACTTTAAATTCTTACTAGGTTCTCATGTATGGCTTGATTCAGAAAAATTAGAGCCAGGTCAAAAAATTAGAAAAGTATTAAAACATGGTACTTTATCAATTGGTTTTATTGGTCTTGCTGAATGCTTAAAAGCTTTAATTGGTGAACATCATGGTGAATCAGATAAAGCCCAAAAGTTAGGATTAGAAATTGTATCACATATGCGTGAAAAATGTGATCAATATTCTGAAGAAATGAAACTTAATTTTACTTGTCTTGCTACACCAGCTGAGGGCTTAAGTGGTAGATTTGTTGGTATTGATAGATCAATATATGGCAAAATTAAAGGTGTAACTGATAGAGAATATTATACAAATTCCTTCCATGTACCAGTTTATTATAAAACAACTATTCAACATAAAATGGAAATTGAAGGAAAATATCATAAACTTACTAATGCTGGTCATATTTCTTATATTGAAATAGATGGTGATACTGCTAATAATGTAGAAGCATTTGAAAAAATAATTCGTATCATGCATGATAATGATATTGGTTATGGAGCCGTTAATCACCCAGTAGATAGAGATCCAGTATGTGGATATGTTGGTGTCATTAATGATGTATGTCCAAGATGTGGTAGAAGAAATTTTGAAGGGGTTCCGGTTGAAACAATAAATAGCTTAGAATGTGATTGCTAAAATAGAAAAGAAAGAGGAGGAATATTTTATGGAAGCAAATACTAAAAAATGTAAAACTATTGGAGAAGGAGTAGGATTTGAAAATATCCGTCGTATTACAGGTTATCTTGTAGGTACACTTGATAGATTCAATAATGCGAAAAAAGCTGAAGAACATGATCGTGTAAAACATACTGGCGTTTCTGCTAATGAAAAAGCTGCTTAAGGAATTAAATTATGAAAATAAGACTAGCAGCACCACTTCAATGTGATAGTGTTGTTGATGGTTTTGGGGTAAGGACAGTTATTTGGACACAAGGATGTTCTCATAATTGTCCTTTTTGCCAAAATCCTAGTACTCATGCCTTTGATGGTGGAGAAGAATATGATGTTCAAGAGATTTGTGAAGAACTGGAAGATATTAAAAAAAAGAAAAAACAAGATGGTATAACGCTAAGTGGCGGAGATCCAATGTTTCAAGTTGATAGTGTTTTAGAAATTGCTAAATTTGCAAAAAAAATTGGTTTAAATGTTTGGTGTTATACGGGTTTTACATATGAACAAGTGTTAGATTTAGGTAAGAAAAATAAAAATTATT
Organism: uncultured Bacilli bacterium; assembly: GCA_947632205.1. Taxonomy (GTDB): domain Bacteria; phylum Bacillota_I; class Bacilli_A; order RF39; family UBA660; genus SIG200. Next base: position 37,274 of record CANROK010000003.1, on the reverse strand, counting down.
TAGAATTACTTAAATATCTTGATGTTTTAGTTGATGGTCGTTTTGAAATAGAAAAAAAAGATTTAAATTTACTTTTTAGAGGATCATCAAATCAAAGATTAATTGATGTGCCTAAAACTTTACAAAAAGGTGAAATTATTTTAATACCGGAAAGTGATGGCATCATGGAAAAATATAAACGAAAAGAAAAAATGTATATATAAATGTTGGGTTCTAGAATTTCTAGAGTGAAGTAAAAAGTAAGAGAAATGCTAGCTAAAAAAAGAAAAGCAAGAATTTCTGGAGTGAACTTTTGAAAAAAAACTAGAATTTCTAGCGTGAAGAAAAGAGTGAGAAAAAATCTCACTCTTTTTAAGTGGTAAAAATAAGAAAAAGTATTACAATAAAGATTAATCTTATTAAGAGATAAATAACGAAAGAAGGTGAAAAATGAAAGAATATTATACCTTATTAAGATTAAATAGAAAGGAATATAAAATAATAAATGTAAAAGAAGAGAAAGGAATAATTGAAGTTAAACTGTGTAGTAAAAAGAAAAAAGTAAGATGCCCAATATGTAACACTTTTACAGGTAGTGTACATTGTCATGCTAGACCGATAAGAAGTAAATATTTAGATAGTTGTGGTCAGGAAGTTAATTTGATAATACATAAAAGAAGGTTTCATTGTTATAAGTGTAATAAGATATTTACAGAAAATTTTAATTTAACAAGTAAAAATGAAAGTATAAGTAATGCGGTAAAGATAGCAATAAGGAAAAATTTACTAGATTATAATTTAACCATTGATTCAATAGCAAAAAATAATCATGTATCAAAATATATAGTAAGGAAAGAATTAGAAGGAGCAACAAGTACAATACCAGAACATTTAAAGAATTTACCAATGGTAATATCATTTGATGAATTTAAAGCAGATACAGAAGAAGGAAAATATGCATTTATAATAAATGATCCAATACATAAAAAAGTATTAGATATATTGCCAAAAAGAAAAAAAGAATATCTAATTCAGTATTTTACATATACCGAAAATAGACATTCCGTAAAGTTCGTCATAAGTGATATGTACGAACCATATCTATTGGTCACAACAATAATGTTCCCAAAAGCAAAATATGTTGTTGACCGCTTCCATTATATCAGATATATAATGGAAGCACTAGATAAAATAAGAATAAGATTACAAAAAACATATAATGAAAAAAGTAAAGAATATAAGCTTTTGAAAAATAAAAAGAATGTAAGTTTGCTGAGAAAATATGGAAACGATGTTAATTGGTGGGTAGAAGTAGAAAGATATAAAAATAGTCATATAGTAAAAATGTTACCAGTAGATATTATAAAAGAGATATTAGAAATATCAGATGAATTAAAAAGAGGATATAATTTAAAAGAGTTATTTTTAGATATAATCAATCATGCAGTATATGAAGAAGCTGAAGTACAATTAAAAAATTGGATAGATATATGTAAAAAAAGTAAAATTGAAGAATTCATAGAAGCATCAGGAACGATAGAAAGATGGCTAGAATATATAGTAAATTCATTTATAGATAAAAGATATAGTAATGGATTTACAGAAGGAATAAATAACAAAATCAAAGTAATAAAAAGAAATGGATATGGATATAGAAATTTTAAATTTTTTAGGAAGCGAATATTATATATATTTAACAAACAATTAGGAGGAGGAATTAAAAATGGAAGAAATAATAAACAAATTAAGAAATAATAAAAGAAAAGTAAGAATGTTATTTAATATGATAAAAAAAGATATAGATTTAGAAAATATAATAGAATATAGAAAAGAATTAGAAGAACTTACAACACTTGCCAAAATAGATGAAGAAATAACAGATATAATTTATTTAATTTTAGATAACAAAAATTCTTAAAAATAGTAAATTAGATGGTTTTAGTTTTTTCTAAAAAAGCTATTTTTCAAAAAGATAAAAAAGTTAAAAAAACAAGAAAAAAACAGGTATAAAAATTTATTATTAAAAATACCTGTTTTTTATTAGTATATACCTATATTCTTTTAAATTTTACTTCACTCTAGAAATTCTAGAACCAAATGTTGAAAACTCACAAGTTTTCGACATTTTTTTGACGATTAATATTGTATATTTATTTACGATATTAAAAAAAAGTTAAATAAGTGATATAATATAAAAAGAATAGAAAGTAGGAGATTATGATTAAAAAACAATTCATATTTACAATTTTAATTAGTTTTTTAATGTTTAATACTCCTATTTTACGGGTTAATGCTTTAGATAAGTTTAAATTTATAAAAAGTAATCCAAAATTAGGTACAATTAGTGTTAATGATACTTACTTTAATTTAAAAGATTATGATTTAGTTACTTCTATAAAAAACCAATATAATACAAATGCTTGTTGGGCTTTTGCTACTAATGCCTCAATTGAATCTAATTTATTAATTAATAATTATTATTATAATGATTTATCCGAAGCACACTTAGAATTAGCTACTCAAAATACTTATAAATATAATCGATTAACATTTAATAGAGAGGCAAATACTGGGGGAAATTATAATTTAGCGGCATCTTACTTAATGAATGGATGGGGTGCTATAGAAGAAGTGTCTTTACCTTTTGTTGATTTAATTAATTTATATAATGAAAATAAGCCAATATCAGAAGATAAAATATTAAATGTTAATCCTGAATTTGATGTAAACTCTATTGCTTTTATTGGTAGTGGTTCTACATGTAATACTGATGTTATAAAAGATATAAAAGAATATTTAATAACTAATGGAGCTTTGGCAGCATCTGTATATGCAGATAATACTAATGTTTTTAGAAAATATAATTATTATAATGGCCTTGCAAGAAAAGATATAAATGGCGATATAATTCCTGGAAATCAAGATGTTAATCATGGTGTTACTATTATTGGTTGGGATGATACTATTTCTAAAGAAAAATTTTCATCAATTAATCCTCCTACAAGAGATGGGGCATTCATAATTAAAAATTCTTATGGGGAAATTATGAATATTGGTACGAAAGATTTAGTAAAAAGACAATTATATGCTAATTATCGAACTAATTTAAATATTAATAGTATTGATGAAATTAATGATGCAAGATTAAAATTATTATTAGCAAGCATTTATGAAATAAGTGAAGATGAAATATTTTTTTATGATGAAAATGTATATTTAAATATTGGTGATAAAGGTTTTGAATATATTTCTTATGATGATATTTATATTTGTAAAAGTGTAGTGGGCTTTTTTGATGCTTCTAAAGATGTCGAAGATTATACTTATTACTATGATGATTTAGGTTATAATGCAACATATGAGATAGATAGTAAAGAAATCAGTTTAATTAATTTTTTTGATAAAAAAAGTTTAAAAAATGAGCAATTAGAAGAAATAGCTATGTATTTTCCAAAAATTAATCAAAGATATGAAGTGTTTTTTGCTAATGGTATTGAATCTAATATTAATAATGCTATTAAAATTGGTGAAGGTGAAATTAATTTTGTTGGTTATAATACTTTAGATATTTTTGATAAACCAATTATAAATAGTGATAAATATTCTATTTTAATTAAAATAATAGATAATGATAATATAGAACTTGGAGTATCTTATCCTATAGATGGTACTTATAGTACAATGAAAATGAAAGAAAATGTTCAATATATTTCTATTGATGGCATTAATTTTGTTGACACAACTAATTTAAAAGATAATAAATTTCAATTAACAATTAAAGTTGCTACTAATGAAACAGATAAACAAAGCGATTTACTTGAGCATAATAATAGCCCAAAAAACATAAAAAGCACTTTATTTTATCAAATAGATGATGATAAACCAAATAATATTTTATCTAATAAATTAATATATTTATGGCAAGATTATAATAAATATATCATTATTGGATTAGGTGTTTTACTATTTGCCTCTATAGTATCATTTCTTTATAAAAAACTATTAAAAAACAGATAACAATGTTATAATCAAAGAAAGAATATATTTTTAATAAATATATATGGGAGGTTTTTAGATGAATAATAAAAAAACTTGGGAAGAAATAAAAAAATATGATACTTTTGTTTATGATAAATTTAACATTAATTATGAAGAAAATTATATTGAAATTATCTATGATTATAAAATAATAAATTTAAAAGAATTTAAACATATTATAAAAATTCCTTATGCTATTAAAAATATTGATAAAGAATTTGTTGAGAAGTTGGCTTTTAATATTGGTTTATTAGAAATAGTTAGTTATTGGAAAGCTACATTAGCACCTAATATTATTGTAAATTGTGGAAAAATTAATGAAAAACAACAACATTTTTTTAAAAAGGTGTATTATTATGGTTTAAGTGAATTAATTTATAAAAATAAAATAAAATTAAATTATGCTGATTTTGTTAATTTTAAGTTTAATGGTAATTATTATGATAAATTTATTGAGTATAAAGGTTCTGGTAATTTGATAGCCGTAGGTGGTGGAAAAGATTCTTGTGTAACTTTAGATTTATATAGTAAAGAAAATAGTGGCTGTTTAATTATTAATCCGAAAGAAGTTATGTTAAATTGTGCTTATGCTGCAGGTTATGAAGATAGAGATATTTATAAAGTTTATCGAACTATTGATAAGAACTTGTTAGAACTTAATGATTTGGGCTTTTTAAATGGCCATACACCTTTTTCAGCTATGGTTGCGTTTGTATCCTTTTTAACTGCTTATTTAAATAATAAAAAATATATAGTATTATCTAATGAAAGCAGTGCTAATGAGACAAATATTTTGGGAGAAAAAATTAACCATCAGTATTCTAAATCATATGAATTTGAGAAAGATTTTCAAGATTATGCTCAAGAATTTTTAAATAAAGATATTAAATATTATTCTTTTTTAAGACCCCTTACCGAATATCAAATAGCCATGATTTTTGCTAAATATCCCAAATTTCATCATATCTTTAAAAGCTGCAATGTAGGTAGTAAAAATATGAACTGGACTTGGTGTTGTAATTGTGCTAAATGTTTGTTTATTTATTCTTTATTATCTCCATTTTTATATAAAGATGAATTAATTGCTATTTTTAAAGAAGATTTATTTACTAAAGAAAATATGTTACCTTTGTTTCTTGAATTACTTGGTAAAAGTAATATAAAACCATTTGAATGCGTAGGGACATTTGAAGAAATAAATTATGCTATTACTAAAACAATAAAAAAGTTAGATAAAAATAATTTACCTTATTTATTAAAATATTATTATGATAATTATTATGATGAAAAGATTTTAAATATCGATTTAGAACACTTTTTTGATAATAATAATAGTTTATTAGAGAATGATATAATAAAATTAAAGGAGATTTTAAATAATGATTAATAAAATTATTGATTTAATTAAAGATAAAAAGGTGGCTATTTTAGGTTTTGGTAGAGAAGGAGAAGCAACCTATAATTTTATAAGAAAATATATTCCTGATACTTATATTACCATTATTGATAAAGATAATGTAAGTTTCAAAGAAATATTTAAGTTAGATAATAAAGTTAATTTTATCTATGGGGATAAATATTTAGAAGATCTAGAAAAATATGATTTAGTTATTAAGACACCGGGTATATCTTTAAAAGATATTGATACAAGTAACATAAATATTACATCTGAATTAGAATTATTGTTAAGTGTTGCAAGAGATAAAGTAATTGGTGTAACGGGAACAAAAGGAAAAACAACTACTTCTATGCTTATTTACAATATATTACTCGAAAATGGTCTTGACGTGATTGTTGCTGGAAATATGGGAATACCTGTTTTTTCAATCTTAGAAGAAATAAAGGATGATACTTTAATTGTTATTGAAATGTCTTCTCATCAATTAGAATTTATGAATGTATCACCTCATATTGGTATTGTTTTAAATTTATTTGAAGATCATTTAGATCATGCCGGTAATATAAAACATTATTATGAATCAAAAATGCACATGTTTGCTTATCAAGATAGTGAAGATTATATGGTATATTGTCAAGATAATAAAAATTTAAATGATTTAATAAAGCAAAAAAATTTTAAAGGGGAAAAAATAACTATTGATTTAAATAGAGAAGCAACAGTATTTTTAAAAAATAATGAAGTATATTATAAAAATGATAAAGTATTTGATATAAACTTAGAGAGAAATTTAAAAGGAATGCATAATTTTGAAAATATTATGGTGGCTTATGCTGTTAGTAAAATCCTTAATTTAGATGATAACTTAACATTTAAAGCCATTTCTCAATTTAAACCTGTGGCATATCGTTTAGAATTAATTGGCGTAGTTAATGATGTGGAATATTATGTTGATACATTAGCTACTATACCTGAGGCCACTAAAAATGCAATAAAAGCAATAGATAATATAACAACATTAATATTTGGAGGACTTGATCGGGGAATATCTTATGCTGGCTTTGCTGAATTTTTAAAAAATTCTAAAATAGAAAATTTTATTTGTATGCCTACAACAGGACATATGATTGCTAAAAGTTTACCGCAAGAAAAAGTTTATTTAGTTGATACTTTAGAAGAAGCATGTAATATTGCAAAGAAGGTTACAAGAAAAAATACAGCATGTATATTGTCACCAGCAGCATCATCTTATAATCAATTTAAAAATTATTCTGAAAAAGGAGATAAATTTAAAGAATATATTTTAAATAATAATTAAAGTAGTTGAAAAAATATAAAAATAACGATATAATTACAATAGTAGTTAAAGGGGCTTGATAAAATGAATAATGATAATAGTAATGCTACAAATAATTTATCTAATGGAATGCCAAATAATGGAATTCCAACACCACCACAAACACCACAAAATCCCAATAATAGTGGTTCTTCAGTAAATCCAGGTTTTACAGTAATGTTAGATAAGCCAGCCCAACCAAAAATTTCAGAAGTTCCACAAACACCAACACCAATACCTAATCCAACTGTAAATAATAATGTTAATAATACAGCAATACCAACACCAACTGATAATTCTATTCCTCCTTTGGGACCAGATGCTGGATCATCAGTTTCTATAGAACCATTAGAACCAACACCGGCAAATATAAAAGAAGTACCAGAAACTTTGGTAACTCCTACTGCAAAACCTGTAAGTAATCAACCAGCATATACTAATCCCCAAACAATTCAACCAATGCCTGGTTTTGATAGTTCATCTGTTGTAGGAACTACACCACCAATATCTTTAGAAAGTGATAAAAAGCCAAAGAAAGGTGGCAATAAAGTATTATTTATTATTTTGATATTAGTATTATTAGCACTTATTGGTGGCGGAGTATATTTCTTATTGAGTAGTAATGTTCTTAGTGGTGGAAATAAAGCCAAAATTGAAACATTAGATTTTGAAGCTAATTTAGGAGAAGAATTACCATCAGAAATGGAAAAATATGCCAAAATAACTGGTACAAATGCTACTAATTGTGAAAAAGATATAAGTGAAGTTAATATAAATAAAGAAGGAATATATGAATTTGTTGTTACTTGTGGTAATACTAAAAGAAAGGGTAAAATTACTATAATTGATAATAGACCACTTGAAATTACTCCGGTTACAGTCTATAAGATTGCTGGAGAAAAAGCTGATGCTAAAGATTTTGCTATAAGTGATTATGATAATATAACTTATGAATTTGTTGATCCAAATGAAGTAACAAGTAAATTAAGTACTCCAGGAGTTCATGATATAACTATTAAAGCATCTAATAGTTCTGGTAAAACAAGTGATTTTACAAGTAAATTAGTAGTTACACAATATAGTATTAAAGCCCGTTATAATTGTATTATTAATACTAGTGATATTAGTAATCCAACAGGCAGTAAAACAGTTTCTTATCGTTTTAGTATTTCAGATTCAGAAACGGAATTAAATGTTTATGGTGGTCTTACTCAAGAAATAACAAAATATATTATAACTTCAGTTGATGATTACAATAATTTAAGAAATAATTTCAATGAAGAAAAAAGTGTTACTATTGATGGAATAACTGCTAATTATAGTGATGTAACATTTGATGATAATGAGAGATCTATTACAATTATTACTAAAATATTTGATAATAATGAATTATATACAACTTATGGAGAAGATAATATTAAAAATTATTTAGCAATTGTTAAATATTTTGGAACTGAAGGTTTAGGTTATACTTGTTCAGTTATTCAATAAAAGAGAAATTTTCTCTTTTTTTTATGTATTTCAAGTGTTATAATCTCCTAAGAAAAGAGGAAATATTATGATTTATTTAGATTATAGTGCTACAACTCCGGTAAATAAAGAAGTATTAGATAGTTTTAATAAAGCAAATCTTGATTTTATAGGTAATGCTAATTCTTTACATAAACTTGGTATAAGAATAGATAAATTAATAAATGAAGCAACAGAACAAATAAAAGAATTATTAAAATTAAATGATAAAGAAATAATCTATACTAGTAGTTCAAGTGAAGCAAATAATTTAGCAATAAAGGGTATTTGTTTAAAATATCAAAATAGAGGTAAACAAATAATTACTACTAAATATGAACATTCTTCTATTAATGAAACACTAAAATATTTAGAAACTCTTGGTTTTGAAATATCTTATGTTAAGTGTGATCATAATGGTGTAGTCGATATTGATAATTTAAAATCTTTAATCACTGATAATACTATTTTAGTTAGTATTTGTGCTGTTAATAGTGAAATTGGAATTTTAAATCCTATTGAAGATATTGCTTTATTAATTAAACAGTATCCTAAATGTTTTTTTCATACTGATTTAACACAAAGTTTAGGTAAAATACATATAAACTTAGATAATGTTGATTTAGCTAGTATTTCAGCTCATAAAATATATGGATTAAAAGGTATTGGGGCTTTAATTAAAAATGAAAAATTAGAAATTGAGCCGCTTATTCATGGTGGTAAATCTACATCTATTTATCGAAGTGGAACACCAGCACATCCTTTAATTGTATCTTTTGCTAAAGCCATTAGATTGATTTATGATAATCTATCTAAAAATTATGAATATGTTTCAAATTTAAATAAATATTTAAGAGAAAAATTAATAAAAATTCCAAATATAATAATAAATAGTAATGACAATTGTATACCGCATATTTTAAATATAAGTATTGAAAATATAAAATCTGAAACAATTATGCATGCATTAGAAGAATATGATATATATTTATCAACTAAAATTGCTTGTAGTACGAATGATTTTAGTTTAAATGTTTTAGAATTAACTAAAGATATTGAGAGGGCTAAATCAAGTATTAGAATTAGTTTATCACATTTAACAACAAAAGAAGAAGTTGATAAGTTTATATATTATTTAAAAGAAAGCATTCAAAAATTAAATATTTAATAATAGTCATTTGAACTTTGCAATTACAAGATAAGGTCATATCTTATAAATGGGAGGGAAAAATGAATAATGTTGAACGTGCAAGATGTATTATTGAAAACTTTAATAAATGTTACCGACCACAACCATGTTGTTGCATTGTCCCAGTTAACGGAGGTGGAGGAGTGACGCCAACATTACAAATAGGTACTGTTACAACTGGTGCTCCAGGAACTATGGCTGCCGCTAGTATAACTGGAACATCACCTAATTTTATTTTGAATTTAACTATACCACAAGGTCCAACAGGTCCGATTGGTCCAACAGGTCCACAAGGTATAACTGGTCCAGAAGGTCCAACAGGTCCACAAGGTGTAACTGGTCCAGAGGGTCCAACAGGTCCTGAAGGTGTAACAGGTCCAGAAGGTCCAACAGGTCCTGAAGGTGTAACAGGTCCAGAAGGTCCAACAGGTCCAGAAGGCCCAACAGGTCCAGAGGGTCCAACAGGTCCAGAAGGTCCAACAGGTCCAGAAGGCCCAACAGGTCCAGCAGCTGGATAATGAATGAAATAAAAAAAGGTTTATCCTTTTTTTATTTGGTAAAATGTTAAAAAACGTTTCCAATATTGGCTTTTATATTCCTAAACTGCTGGGCTTAAAAATAAGAAAGGAAATAATCCACTTTTTAATTGACAAAAAATTTAAATAAAGTATAATAAAGAAAAAATTGAGGTGAATGCATGAAAAGAATTGTTACAAAAGAAGAAGTTTTAAAATATTTAAAATTTGAATTTTTAGAAAAAAATAATATAAAAAATAAAAATTATGATGAAGCAATTTCTTTTCTAGTTAATGATTTATATAATCTTAATAAAAGTATTGTTATGCCTTTAAATGAAGAACAAACTTTAATGATTAGACAATATTTTGGTATTTTAAATAATGGTGTTCGTTTAGCAAGTACTAAACTTGCTGAAATATATAATTTAAGTACGCAAAGAATTTTAAAAAAAATAGATAGAATAATGTTATTATTATACCGAAGAATTTTAATTGTTAATGATAAAAATAAACTATCTTCTGTAGCAATTAACGAAAAATATTGTAATAGAACAATAGATGAATTCAATTTTTCTTATTATATAAAAGGAATATTAATTAAAAATAATATTTATACTATTGGAGAATTATTAATGTTTAGTAGATATGAACTGGCTAAAATGACACTTAGTAATAAATCAATTAAAGAGATAGAATTTGTAATTCATAATTTAAATTTAAAATTTATTGATGAACTCAAAACTTTGGAGAAAAGAAATATTATTTTAAAAAATAATGTAGATACAATTCTTAATTCTAGTATGTATTGGTTTTTTTATAAAAATAATGCTGATATTTTAAAAAGATTTTTCATTTGTTATAATTTATCTAATTTACAAAGTTTTCAAAATGTTTTAAATCAAATATATCTTGAACCAAATTTAAAAAATGTAATTAAAATATCTTTAGAAGTTATGGGATTGAATTTTATCAATATACATGATAATCGTAATTTAAATACGCTAGATGATTATTTAAATATTACAATAGAAGAATTGTATATTAATGGTAAAATTGATTTAGAGAATTATAAAAAATTGAAAAAATATGATATAAGAAATTTACATAGTTTAAGTTTAAAAACTATTGATGAATTAAAACTTTATTATAAAAATAGTCAAGCTTTAGCAAGATTAATTGTAAGTATTCATAATTTGGGAATCTTTTTTAAAGATGAAAATCATTTAAATAGCTTATCTTTTAAAGGTAATACTTTAAATAGGCAAAAAAAATTTGACTAAAAAGAAAATATGTGCTAACATATATGACGTTAATTTTTTCAGGGGTAATTAACACTAAATCCTTTTTATAAGGATTTTTTTATTACCCAAGTTTTTAAATTTGGCATAAAATATCTTAGGTGATATTTTGAAAAATTATAAAATATGCGTTTATGCTATTTCAAAAAATGAAGAGATTTTTGCAGCTAAATGGGCTGATTCAATGAAGGATGCAGATAAAATAGTAGTTCTTGATACTGGCTCAACTGATAAAACTGTAGATATTTTAAGAAGTAAAGGAGTAGATGTTACAGTTAAAGAAATTATTCCTTGGCGTTTTGATGTAGCTAGAAATGAAGCTTTAAATCTGGTTCCTTCTGAATATGATATTTGTATATGTACCGATTTAGATGAAGAATTTGTTCCCGGATGGAAAGAAGAATTATTAAAAGTTTGGAATGATGATATTACTAGAGTAAGATATACATATAATTGGTCATTTGATGAATATGGAAAACCTGCAACAACGTTTTTAGCCAATAAAATTCATAAAAATAAAATGTATAAATGGACACATCCTGTTCATGAAGTTTTAAAACCTTTGAAGCCGGAAAAAGAAATTATTTGTGAAAACATAATTATAAATCATCATCCTGATCTTAGTAAAAGTAGAAGTAGTTATTTACCATTACTGGAATTAAGTGTAAAAGAAGATCCTTATGATGATCGAAATATGCATTATTTAGGAAGAGAATATATGCATTATCAAAGATGGGATGATGCTATTGAAACTTTAAAGAAACATTTAGAATTAAAAAATGCTACTTGGAAAGATGAAAGATGTGCCTCAATGCGCTTTATTGCTCGTTCTTATACTGCTAAAAATGAAAGAGATAAAGCTGAAGAATGGTATAAAAAAGCTATGTTGGAAGCACCTTATTTAAGAGAAAGTTATGTGGAATTAGCTTTTATGTATTATGATGAAAAAAGATATGAAGAAGCATATAATCTTTTACAAGAGGCCTTTAAAATTAAAGAAAAAAGTAATAGTTATATTAATGAACAATTTGCTTGGAATAGTTTTATATATGATTTAAATAGTTTATGTGCTTTTAATTTAAAAAAATATCAAGAGGCCTATGAAAATGTTAAAAAAGCTTTTGAACTAGATCCAAATAATATAAGATTACAATTAAATTTAGAACAAATGGAAAAATATATTTAGTAAATTTAGTAAATTTTCGTAAATTTTAAATTTGAAAATTTGACAGTATCCCAGCTTTTATTATATAATAATTTTATAGTAAAGGGAGTGTAGTTAATGATAATGAATAATAATAAAAAAATATTATTACCTTCAATAATTGCTATTGTCGCTTTATTAACTTTAGTAATCGGAGCTACATTTGCTTATATATCAGTTGAGTCAGTAGATAAATCACAAACTACTACTGGTAGTGCAACTTTTCCAGCAATGGGTGCTGTCGCTATAGCCAATGGTCCTAATTTATCGTTAGTATTAACTAGACCTCTTTTAATGAATGCTGGTGAAGATAAAACTTATTATGCTACTACTAATGGTGTACCAACTGAAAGTCAAACAGAAAAACCAGCTATTGGAACAATAACTGTTACTGGTCCGGGAACATTTACTTGTCATTTTACTTTACATGTTACAATGTTAGGTAATTTATATTCAACATTTACAAATATGGAAGGAAAATCAAATGATCAATTAATATTATCGGTAAATAATAGTGATTATGATTTTAATAGTAATACTGATTTTACAAATGGTTTTGATGTAAGTGGGAGCTTTTCTGGTTTAACCGAAGAATCACCACAAAATATAACAGCACAATTTAGATTTATTAATAAAAAAGATGTAATACAAGATGCATTGGCAGATAAAACTGTAACATTTACATTTTCCGTAACTTCATTTACTTGTGATGCAAACTTCTAAAAAAATGATTTTTGAAAAATCATTTTTTTTAATCAATCATCTAATAACACGGCATGGACAACTAGACGGCTTTTACTATTATTTGTACATGTAGATAAAGTAATTATTTTGTCATCCGTTGTTACTTCGGTATTAAAATTATGAATACTTCTTTTCGTTATCATATCTAAGAATTTTTGATAATTATCTTTGGTACTAAATTCGGCAATTAAATAATCAGTGGTTTTTGGAACTACATAAATAGAAAATATTTTCCATTTCATTTTTTTATACAAATTACTAAATTCTATTATTTGATTTTCTTCTTTTTCATACCAACTTGAAAATTTAACTTTATATAATGTTCCAAACATAACACCACTATAATACATGTTATGACCAAATATTATAGTATTACTACTTAAATTTTCCATATCAGCTCGATAATCAATAAATACCCATCCATTTTTATCTTCATCATCTTTAAAATTATGTGTTAAATAATAATCATTATCTTTACTTTGCACTACTGGATAATCAATATTGGTATTATTAACTTTTAGCCAGCCAACTGTATCTTTATTTATTTCTAATAACGCTTTCATATCTTTAGTTATTTCTTTTTTATCAGTTACTAGTGGTGGCTCTAAATTATTATCATTATCATTTTCAGTGTTGTTATCTGGGGTAGAATCTTCATCATAATTATTTTCATCTACATAATTAGCAATGGCTGATGTTATATCTTCTTTAATATTATCAACTTTTTGCATAGATACATAATTAGAATAAAAAACATATAATATTAGAGAACTTACAAAAAATAGAGAAATTACTATGCATAATTTAATGGTATTTAATTGAACTTGACTCATTAGGTTGTCTTCTAAATATTCTTTAGAATAATCAATTTTAAATTGAATTCTCTTTGTTTTAGCATTCTTTTTATTTATTTTTTTCAAATATTCAATTAATTCAATGTCATTTATATTTTGTTCTACATGTATTTTAATATTTTTTAATTTTTCTTTATCAATAATTTCTAATACATTTTCTAAATCATTTTTATTAATTTTATTTATATATATATGTTTTAAATAACGATTATTTTTAATAAAAGCTTCAAAATCTTCTTCATCATCTTTCATTAAAGGAAAATTTAAAACTATTTTAGTTTTATAATAAATAGCAGAATAATTATCTAAATTGTTATAAGCCATAAATTTACTAGAAAATAATATTTCGTTTCTAGAGGATACAGTTATATTTTCTTTATCTAACATTTCTAATAAAAATGTTGGAATATTATAAACTGATATATACTTTATAGTATTAGTTTTAATAATTTTTTCACATATTTTATAAGTTAAAATAGATTCTTCAAGTAATTGTAATACTTTTAATTTAGTAATGCCTCCAATAACTTCTAATATTAAAGGAGCAATACTATATTCTTTTATAACTAAAGTATCTAAATTATAATTGTTAACTAATTCTTTAATAAAACTATGCATTATTTTTATATTACTTGTAATATATTCATCACTAAATAATAATTCGTTTTGACTAATTACATTAGTATTAATAATATTTTTTTGATCAGTACTTAAACGTCTTTTTATTTGAACTAAAAGTTTACTATCTTTAATTTGAAATAACAACTTATTCATAATACTTCTCCTATTATATATAATAACACAATTTGACATATTTTAATAAAAAAAATTTAAAAATATGTTGTTTTTTGTATTTTTATGCTATAATGTTGACATAATAGAGAGTAGGAGAGGATAAAATGAAGAAAAATTTAGGAATAATGGTAATGTTTATAATAGCACTTTTTGTTCCAATGGTTGTACATGCTACAACTCAATTAGTTAGTCCACCAAGTTGTACAGTTAATGGCAAACAACATAATTGTACATTTAATGTTGTTATAAGTGATGATAGTGTAACTGAAAAAACTATTTCCTTTACACCAGTAAATGGTGCAGTTGTTGATAACGTAACTCTTGAACCATCTGCCACACTTGAATGGGAAATTAAAGGAATTGAAAAAGTTACAAAAGATGGTGCTGTAATTTGGAATGTAACTATTAAACATATTAATGGTGCTGCTTCAACTTGGGATGGTAGAATTTTAAATTATACTTATACAGAATCAGATACTGCAGGTTGTGAAGTAAGTTATAATCTTCAAACAGCTACACCAAATACACCGGCTCAATCAAATCCAAAAACTGGTTCTACATTACCTTATATAGCTTTAGGTGCAATTGTTGTAATGGCTGCTGGTGCTTATCTAGCAACAAGAAATAAATCAAAAATGTATAAAATCTAATAAAGTATAAGATCTCATAGAGATCTTTTTTTAATTTATTTAAGAGAAAAAAGCAAAAATGCTTTTTTTTTATAAATGGTAGTGTTATAATTTTTATAGGAGGTAAAAAATGACAGCAGAAATGACTTGGGGTCGAATTATATGTCTAGTAGTTATTTTATTATTAGCAATAGTAGCTGGATTTCTTATTGTTAAAAAATCTAAGAAACATAGTTTAGCCAAATGGATTTTCTTATTCATTGGTTTAGCATTTGCTCTTACTTGGATTTTTGAAGTAAGTAATGGTTTTTACTATTCTAGTGAATTTGCTGGAAGAGGATTAAGTCCACTTGGAATTTCAGATATTCCTAATGTTATCTATAATTCCATTTATTTAGCACATGATAAAATTATTTTCTTACTAGTTCTTGGTGCCTTTTATGGTGTTTTATCAAAAAGCAAAGGATATAAGAAATTTGTTTTAACTGTAGCTGAAAAATTAAAAGGAAAGGAAATATTATTTGCAATATTAAGTTCATTACTAATTGTAGTTATGACGACATTATTTGCTGATACTTATGCTGTATTAACATTTGTACCATTATTAATATCAATTGCTCTTGCAATGAAACTTGATAAAATAAGTGCTTTTGTCATAACATTTGGTTCAATATTAGTTGGCTTAATGGGTGTAACTTATGGTAGTGAAGGATTATATTGGATAAATTATTATTTTTCAGTAAGTAATACTGAAGGAATATTATATCGTTTCTTAATTACAGCCATTGGATTTATATTATTTAATTTCTTTACAATTTTACATATTAAAAAAGTATTGAAAAATAAAAATGTTGATGAAATGGATGATGATCCATTTAAAGTAGAAAAAGTAGAAAAGAAAGGAAATATTGTACTACCAATTATTGGTTTAACAATCTTATTTATTATAGTAATTTTGGGCTTTGTTAAATGGGAAGATTCATTTGGTATTACAGCATTTAGTAATTTCCATAGTTGGTTATTAGATTTACAAATTGGTGAATTTCCAATTGTAAGATACCTTTTAGGAAATTATGTTATTCCTTCATCTCAAAGTAATATTGGTCCTTTTGGAACTTGGGATTTATTTGTTTTATCTACTATTTTAATTATTGCTTCAATAATTGTAGCAATAGTTGGTAAAATAAAAATTGATGAATATATTGATGGTTGCTTAGAAGGATTAAAGAAAATTTTAAAACCAGTATTATTTGTAATTGGAGTTTTTGCAATTATGGTTATTGCCTATATGTGTCTATATGTTCCAACTATTGCTTATTTAATTGCTAAAATAAGTTCTAATTTCAATCCATATTTAACATCTTTAGTAGCAATTATCTCTAGTACATTCTATTCATATTTAGACTTTACAGCATATACAATTGCTCCATATTTTATAAATAATTTTGCTGATAATGTAACTATTATTCATACTATATTTGTTACTTTATATGGTTGGGTACAATTAGTTATTCCAACTAGTGCATTATTGTTAGTTGGTTTATCATATTTAAAAATTGACTATAAGACATGGTTTAAATATATTTGGATATTTGCTCTTGGAATGTTAATTATTCTATTAGTATTATTCACTGTAATGACTTATATTTAATTAAAAAATACTGAAGTAAGAATTCAGTATTTTTTTATTTGTTTAATTTAAATTCTCTTAATATTTTTGTTAATGCTCTTTTTTCAATTCTAGAAACATAACTTCTTGATATACCTAAATAATCTGCTATTTCTTTTTGGGTTAGTTCTTTTTCATTATTTAAACCATATCTTTTAATTATTATTTCTTTTTCTCTTTTATTTAATTTTTTCATATATTTATTTAATAAATTAATATTATCTTTTATTTGGATAGTATCTAAAATATCCTCATTTTTATCTTCTAGCATATCTACTAAATTAATTTCATTACCTTCTTTATCATAGCCAATGGAATCGTTTAGGGAAATTGTATATTGATTCTTTTTATTACTCCTATAATACATTAATATTTCATTTTGAATGCACCGAGCAGCATAAGTTGTTATTTTAACTGTTGGTGTTTTTTTGTATGTATCAATACCTTTTATTAAGCCAATAGTACCAATTGAAATTAAATCGTCAGTATCAGTATTTTTATTATCAAATTTTTTTACAATATGAGCAACTAAACGTAAATTATGTTCAATTAGTTTGCACCGAGCATCTTTATCACCTTTTAACATTCTATCAACATATAAATTTTCTTCCTCGTTACTCAAGGGAGGAGGAAAAACATTATTACCATAAGAACCGGTAAAAAAAAGCATATTTTTAATTAAATTTAAAAAATTTAAAAACATTATAACACATCCTAATAAATTATATGTTAATTTCTTTTTTGTATAAAATAAATTCTTTAAAATGTGTGCTTTTTTAGATATAATATAGTTAGGTGAAGTTAAATTGAAAAAAGTAGTTTTGGTAGATGGTAATAATTTAATGTTTCGTTCATATTATGCAACTGCCTATACAGGAACAATTATGCGGAATAGTAAAGGGTTTCCAACCAATGGTTTATATGGCTTTGTTGGAATGTTAAATAAAATCATTAATGAAGAAAATCCAGAATATATGATGGTGGCTTTTGATATTGGTAAAAATTTTCGAAAAGAAAAATATGATTTTTATAAAGAAGGAAGAAGTGAAACACCAGATGATTTAAAATTACAAATGCCAATGGCAAGAAAAATACTTGATGCAATGGGAATAAAATATTTAGAAATGTGTCCATATGAAGCCGATGATATTATTGGAACAGTGGTAAATATAGCAGAAAAAAATCCAGAATATTATTCTTTAATTGTATCTAGTGATAAAGATTTACTGCAATTAATAAGTTTTGAAACGGAAATGAAATTATTAAAACAAACGGGATTTATACGTTTTAATAATGAATCTTTTAAACAAGAGTATGGAATAGAACCAATTAAAATAATTGATTTAAAAGCTTTAATGGGTGATTCATCTGATAATATTCCGGGAGTTAAAGGTATTGGTGAAAAGACAGCTTTAAAATTATTACAAGAATATGGCTCTTTAGATGGTATTTATGATCATATAAATGAAATTAAAGGTAAAACGCAAGAAAAACTTTTAAATGATAAAGAAAATGCTTATATGAGTTATGAATTAGCCACTATATATAGAGAAGTACCTTTAGAAGTTTCTTTTGAAGAATTTAAATATAATGGGATTCATTATGAAGAGTTGAAAAAAATATATGAAGAATTAGAATTTTATTCTATGTTAAAAAATTTAAAAGTAAATGATGAAAAAGAAGAATTAAAGGAAATAAAAGAAGAAAATATTTTAAATATTATTGAAGTAGATAATCTAGAAACTTTAAAATTAGAACAAAATATTGCTATCTATTTAGAAGTAGATGATATAAATTATCACAAGGGTAATATTTTGGGTTTAGCTATAACAGATAAAAATAATACTTATTTTATTAAAAAAGAATTAATTAATAATATCATACCTTTAATAAAAGATAAAAATATTGTAACATATGATTTAAAGAAAATATTAGTTAAATTTAATATTAGATTAAATTGTAAGTGTGATTTAATGGTGGCATCTTATTTAGTTGATTATCCTGCTAGTGAAGATATTAGTAATTTAATGCATAAATATAATATAGATATAGCAAGTTATGATGAAGATAAAAAAAATAATTTTGTTAATTTAAAAAATAATATTTGCTTAAAAAGTCATTTTATTTATAATTATACTGATGAAATATTAAAAAAAATTGCAGAAACTAAACAAGAAGAAGTGTTTAATAAAATAGAAATGCCTTTAATTGAAGTTTTAGCCAATATGGAAGTAAATGGTTTTAAATTCGATGAAAGTCCTCTTGCAAAAATGCAAAAAGAAATAACTGAAAAAATTGAACAAATTAGTAAAGAAATTTACGAATTAAGTGGTGAAGAATTTAATATAGCAAGTCCTAAGCAATTAAGTATTGTGTTATTTGAGAAAATGGAAATAGGAAAAAGTAAAAAAATAAATCGTGGTTATAAAACAGATAGTAAAACTTTAACTAAATATATAAATACCCATCCGATAATTCCTAAAGTTTTAGAATTTCGTAATCTAACTAAATTATTATCTACATATATTGAAGGATTACCTGATTATGTTTTATCTGATGGAAAAATTCACACTATTTTTAATCAAACTTTAACAAGAACTGGCAGATTATCATCTATTGAACCAAATTTACAAAATATACCAGTAAAAGATGAATTAGGTAAGAAGATAAGATTAGCTTTTATCCCTAGTAATGATTTAATATTAAGTGCTGATTATTCGCAAATAGAACTTAGAATACTTGCCCATATTTCGGATTGCCAAGAGTTAATTGATGCCTTTATTCATAATGAAGATATTCATACTAAAGTGGCTGCAGATATTCATGGTATAAAAGAAAGTGAAGTAACTAAACAAATGCGTAGTATGGCTAAAGCTGTTATTTTTGGTATTGTTTATGGAATAAGTGGTTTTGGTTTAGGAGAAAACTTAAATATTTCAGCTGCCTCTGCTAAACATTTTATTGATAAATATTATGAACTTTATCCAGGAGTAAAAAAATATATGACTGACATTGTTAGTTATGCTTATAACACAGGGGAAGTAAAAACAATGTTTGGAAGAATTAGAAAAATTCAAGAATTAAAAAATACAAATTATCATATTAGAACAATGGGGGAAAGAATGGCTTTAAATACACCAATTCAAGGGTCAAGTGCCGATATTATGAAATTAGCAATGATTGAAGTATATAAAAGAATGCAAGAAAATAATTTAAAAAGTGAAATGATTTTACAAATTCATGATGAAATTATTATTGATGCATGTGAAGATGAAGTAGATAAATTAAAAGAATTATTAAAAGATGCTATGGAAAATGTTGTAAAATTAAAAGTACCTTTAAAAATTGAAATAAATACCGGAATAAATTGGTATGATGCTAAATAAGAAAAGAACTTTACAGTAAATTGTAGAGTTCTTTTTCTTTTATGTTCCATCTTTTAATACTATAATTTTATCACTACTTGTTAGAATAGTACTTGTATCATAGATACTTGCTGTTTCATCTGGTTTTATTGTGGATCTGATTTGATACAACTCATATTTAGTTATTGTTATTATTTAATTCAATTCCATCAATACTTGTTTCATAAATCCATTGTTTTAAATTTGTATTATCTTCAGATTCATAAAATTTAATTAATTTTTCAAAGAAAGTTGGTTGGTTTGCTTGTGAAATAGTTATTATTCCACATCCACTGTCTATCATTATTTTATTTGCAAATAGCATAGCAACTCTTTTATTTCCATCAATAAACATTTGTCTTCTCATAATCCATAACATTACTTCAATCGCTATTTCCGTTTTAGTTTTATCAGTTTGATTAAGTAATTTTTCTAACTCTTCTTTGATTTGACTTTCTATTGGGAATTGAGGTGTCCAAGTAGTACCGCCAACATTTACAGGTGTACTTCTTAATTTACCTAAATTTTGTTCCAAAACTAATTTATCACATATTAATTTGTGTAATTGACACAATGCTTTAAAATCATAGTCAATTTCATCGCTTTCAAGTATAAATTGCCAAGCAAATTTTAAGTTATTAATAGCAATTATTTTATCGACAGTAAGTCCATTAACTATACCGCCATCATATATTGCTTGTGTTTCTGGATATGTTACTCCAATGCCTTCTAAATTAGCGCTTTTCCAAATATAATCAACTATATTTCTTTTTGCTATAAATATATTTTGGTCTCTTGTTAAATTAAATTTGTTTTTCATAAAAATCACCTTTGTCTCTATCAATATTTATTTTACTTACATTATACTACAAAATACTTAATATAAAAATAAATTTTTTCAAAAACATTACTCAAAAAAATTTATATTTTAACAAATTTCTAATCTTTATTTCATTTTAAATTAAATTGAATTATTTGATATTAACGATATTAGTATTGTTATATATAGTTATAGTAATTATTAAAAAAGACATTCCTATAGTAGGAATACCTTAGGTAGTGTTGATCAAAAATATAAGTCGGCGTAAAACTTACACTTCCTGTAAATAGGATACTGCAAGTTATCAAGTGATTATATATAATATAGATAAAAGAATATTCTTTTATTGACTTAACAAGATATAAAGGTATAAAGTTGAAACTTTAAAATCTAGTTTGAAATGAACTAGATTTTTTTGTCAAAAAGATATTATTAACTTTTATAAAAAAATAATAAGTGATACAATATTAGTGGTGATAACAATGCCAGAGATTGCAGAAGTAGAAACAGTAAGAAATGCTTTAAAAAAACAAATACTAAATAAAAAAATTAAAGATGTTAATATCCTTTATTCGAAAATGATTGAAAATGATAAAGAAGAATTTAAGAAAATATTAATTAATAATAGTTTTAAAGATATATTAAGAAGAGGAAAATGGTTAATATTTGAACTTGATAAATATTATTTATTAAGTCATTTAAGAATGGAAGGAAAATTTTTTATTAAAAATCATGAAGAAGATATAAATAAACATGAACATGTTATTATTACTTTTTTAGATAATAGTGAACTTAGATATCATGATACAAGAAAATTTGGAAGAATGAAATTAATCAATAAAGAAGATTTAGAAACTACGGAAGAAATTCAAAAACAAGGATATGAACCAAATAGCAAAGAATTAACTAAAGAGTATTTAAAAGATAAATTTAAAAATAAAACAATGCCAATAAAAACGGCTTTACTAGATCAAACAATTATAAGTGGACTTGGTAATATTTATGCCGATGAAGTTTTATTTAAAAGTAAAATTAATCCTTTAAGAGATGCTAAATCTCTTTCCTTAGATGAGTGTGCTAGTATTGTATCATCTGCTAATGAAATTATAAAAGAAGCAATAAAACATGGTGGTACAACTATTAGAAGTTATACATCAAGTTTAGGAGTAACTGGATCTTATCAAAATTATTTATTAGTTCATAAGAAAGAAGGACAAGAATGTCCAATTTGTCATAATAAAATAAAAAGAATTAAAGTTGGTGGAAGAAGTACATATTATTGTGAACATTGTCAAAAATAAGGAGATGTTAAATGGATAAAATTTTAAAGAAAATTTTAATTAAAATAGAATCAGCTGGTTTTGAAGCATATTTTGTTGGTGGCTTTGTTAGAGATTATCTATTAGGTATTAATGTTAAGGATATTGATATCTGTACCAATGCATTACCCAAAGATCTTCATAAATTATTTCCAAATAATAGTAATTCAAATGATTATGGTGGCTTTAATTTACAAATAAAAGATTATAATGTTGATATTACAACTTATCGTAAAGAATTAAAATATGATAAAAGAAAACCAACAGAGCTCATATATATTAATGATTTAAAAGAAGATGTTAAAAGAAGAGATTTTACAATTAATTCTATTTGTATGGATAAAAATGAAAAAGTAATTGATTTAGTAAATGGTATTGAAGATTTAAATAAACATTTAATTAAAATGAATGGCAATATTAAAGAAAAATTAGAAGAAGATCCCTTAAGAATCCTTAGAGCCATAAGATTTGCTTGTGTTTTAAATTTTGATATAGATAAAAATTTAGATCAAGAAATTAGAAATAATTATGAGTTAGTTAAAACTTTGTCAGATATAAGAATAAAAAATGAATTAAATAAAATATTGTTAAGTAAAAATTTTTATAAAGGTTTAGAATTATTAAAAGATTATCAAATATTAGATTTATTAAATATTAAATATAATGAT
Organism: uncultured Bacilli bacterium; assembly: GCA_947632205.1. Taxonomy (GTDB): domain Bacteria; phylum Bacillota_I; class Bacilli_A; order RF39; family UBA660; genus SIG200. The sequence continues at coordinate 13,902 of CANROK010000003.1, read as the reverse complement.
ATAACTTATGTTAGAGATATTTGTGGTATGTGGGCTCAGTTAGATGTTCCTAAAAATTATGCATTTACAAAACAAGAAAATAGAAATATAATAAACATTAGACAAATAGTTAAGAAAGGTATTATTGATAATCAAACATTGTTTCAATATGGATTATATACATCTTTAGTAGCAGGAGAAATACTTAATATCGATAGTAAAAAAATTAATAAAATATTTAATGATTTACCTATCCAGCATGAGAAAGATTTAAAAATAAGTAGTGAAGAAATAATGGCATTATTAGATATAAAACCAGGTGAAAAAATAAAAAAAATAAAGAATCATTTAATTAATCAAATTTTAAATGGTAAATTAAAAAATAATAATAAAGAATTAAAAAAATATTTGTTAAATAGATAGGATGATATTAATGAGTAATAGTAAAAAATATGTTGTTGATACTGACTTTATTGAAGAAGCTTGTAAATTGAATTTATCATTACATGAATTTTTACTATTATTATATTTTATTAATGCTGATGATTTAACTTTTGATTTAGAAAGAATTACTAATAAATTAAAAATAAAAAATGAAGCTGTTTTAGAGGCCTTTAATAATTTATTAAATAAGAAGTTAATAACACTCATCAGTGATAAAAATGAATTAGGTAAAAGAACAGATAAAATTTCTTTAGATGGTTTTTATAAAGGTATAGAAGAAGAAAAGATAAAGGAAAGGAAAAAGAAAAATAAGGAAGATATTTTTACAATTTTTCAAAATAAATTTCAAAGACCTTTACGCAGTAATGAAATTGAACACATTAAAGTATGGAGTGAAAGTATGTATAATGAAGAGATAGTTTTAGCGGCTTTAGATGAAGCTGTTTATAATGGCGCAACTAATACAAAATACATTGATACTATACTTTATGAATGGAATAAAAAAGGATTAAAGACTAAAGAAGATGTGGAAAATTATTTTAAAAGTAAAAGTGAAAATAATAAAGTTACGGAAGAAACTAGTATATGGGAGTATGATTGGCTAGATAATTATGATAAGTAGTGAAGAAATAATTGATTATTTAGATAAAATAATTCCAAATCCCCATTGTGAACTTGAATATACAAAAGATTATGAATTATTATTAGCAACTGTTTTATCAGCCCAATCAACTGATAAAAGAGTTAATATAGTAACTAAAAATTTATTTAAATATAATTTAAAAGAATTAAGTGAATTAGATTTAAAAACAATTGAAAATATAATAAAACCGGTTGGTACATATACAAGAAAAGCTCAATATATAAAGGGGATTGCTAATTTTTTAATTAATGATTACAATGGTGTCGTTCCCAATGATAGAAATTATTTAGAAAGTTTACCAGGTGTAGGTAGAAAAACCACTAATGTTGTTTTGGCCAATTTATTTAATGAGCCAACTTTTGCTGTTGATACTCATGTTAGTCGAATATCTAAGCGTTTGGGTATAGCTAAAAATAATGATGATGTTTTAATAATTGAAAAAAAATTAATGCGTTTTTTTCCTAAAGATAAATGGAGTAGATTACATCATCAATTAGTACTCTTTGGTAGATATTATTGTAAAAGTGTTAAACCTTGTTGTAAGAATTGTCCATTTAAAGATAGATGTAAAGAAAAGAATAAAGAAATTTGAAAGTTGTGGTGTAGTATGAAAGGTAATAAATTAGGAGATATTCTTTCTAACCTAAGGAAAGAGAGAAATTTAACTCAAAAAGAGTTAGCAGATGAATTAGGTATAAGTGATAAATCAATATCGAGATGGGAAAATGGTAGTACATATCCTAATATTGATATGATTTATTTAATTAGTAAATATTTTGGTGTATCATTTCATAATTTGCTCGAAGCAAGAATGGCTGATGACAATGAAGATGATGAAGTGGTTGATGCTGTAATTAATGAATTTCATCGAATTACCAATAAAGGTAAAAGAAGATTAAAATATTTTGTAATTGGTTCGTTAATAATTTCAATTATTTTAATTATAGCTATCATCTTTATTAATAGTTACAATAAATTTAAAGTTTATAAAGTCTATTTTGAGAATGATGAATTTTTAGGAATAGATGGTATTTTTGTTGATACTAAAATTAAAGATGAATTAAATTTAGGTAATATAGAATTAAGAAATGTAGATATTTCAAATTCAAATATAAATATAGATTTATATTATATAGAAAATGGAAAAGAAACTATACTTAGAACATATAGTAGTTTAGATAATATAAGTTTTTCTAATTATGATAGTTACATTAAAATGGACGATTTAAGTAAATATATTGATAATTTATATATAAGAGTAATTATTAATAAAGATGGAAAAGATTCACAATTATTTGATTCAAAGTTAAATTTTATTTTAGATTTTTCTAACAATAAAATATTTAATGAAGCCAATGTTAAAGAAATGAGTTTTAAATCAGATATTAATAGTGAAATTGAAGCTATATTACTAGCTAATGGTTTTAATAAAACAGATGATGGATTAATAATTAAAAAGATTAATAATTATTATTTTGAATATCTTAGTGAAATTAATAAATTAGTACTAAACTATAAAATGAATAATTACATTTATAATATAATATACAAATTGGATAATGATAAATTGTTTGTTCAAGTTTATAATAGTGCTAATGTTCAAATTGAAAATTATTATTACTACCCAAATACAGATGAAAAAATATGTAATATAGGTGAATGTAATAATTACCAAGAAATAATGGCCATAATTCAAAAATATTTTTTGAATTTAATTACTGAAAAATAAAAAATTAAAAAACTCTCAGTTTGTGAGAATTGCAATTCTCAGCGATTGAGGTTGCCAAAAATTACCAAAATAATTTAAAATAGAAAATGGAAAGGAGATAAGCGATTTGAAAAAAGTTAGTTTGGTGTTATTATTAGTGTTAGTTAGTTTTATAGCTTTCTTTCCTAGTAGTAGTTGTTATGCAAAAGATATTATCAATAATAAAGGTGTTGTTATGACCGAGGAAGAATACAATAATTTTTTGAAAGCATATTCTGAAGGTTATATAATGACAATGAATCAAAAAACATATGAAAAACTAAAAAATTTAAATTTTGAAAACGTAAAAAAAGAGACATTATTTCTAGAAACCACTTATAATTCTCATTTAAATGTTGCCACTGAAAAAGAAATTACGGAAGAAGAATACAACAACTTTGAAGTAGCCACTCCTCTTGTCAATTCTGACCATGCTTATACTGAAAATACAGCCAAAAGAATAGAGCTTGCAGTTATTGGTGGCGATTATTATAATCATGTGACTTTTGCGGCACTTTGGAAATACATTCCGACAACTAGAGTTTATGATGTAATTGGTTATCGTGGCGAATATTTCGGCTTTCGTAATGGCTCTCAAGTTGGTGAACAAGTATTTAAATGGAATGGCCAATATGATTCTGTAGACTATGAATGGGATGGCGATAGAATAAAACGAGCTGATAATGGCTTTGGTTTTGCTATGAACATAGTTAATAATGATATAACCTATCTAGAACTAACAACTGATTGTGATATTTATGAAACTGGTACACACCCAACATTGTTTGCAGCTTATGAACATGCCGTTAAAAACACTTCGTTAAATGATGCCTTAAGCTTTACTTTAGGTGGTGGTGGATTAGGAAATGTATTTATATATCCATATAGTATATCATCAAAATATGATGGAGAATCTGGACTTAGATTACAATTCTAGATATTAACAAGACGATTTTTTCAGATTAATATTTAATTTCTAGATGGCTTTTATTACTTGTAGCCATCTATAAAAAATTAACAAGTAAATACTTTTTATATAGTGTCATGTAGCAAAACATGAACAGCGGACATATTGCTATGGATGTAGCAAACTTAAAGTGTATTTTAAATATACACTTTTTTTCTGCATAAAAAAAATATATTAACATAGCATTAAAGTAGAAAAAGGAGAGAAGTTATGGAAAATGAGAGTATTATATCTTCTATTGCTAAAAGAGGAAATGGTGAAATATACTTAGGAGTTGTGGGCGCAGTTAGATGTGGTAAATCTACTTTTATTAAAAGATTTATTGAGAATTTAGTAGTACCAAATATAACTGAAGAATTTGATAAAAAGAAATGTTTAGACGAAATTCCTCAAAGTGCAGAAGGAAAAACTATTATGACCACTGAGCCAAAATTTGTTCCTTCCAATGGTGCTAATATTAGAGTGGATAATTTTGAAACTACAATTAAACTAGTTGATTGTGTTGGCTATGTTATTCCTGATGCTAATGGTTATGAAGACGAAGATGGTAATCCAAGAATGGTAAAAACACCTTGGTTTCCTGATGCTATACCTTTTGTGGAAGCAGCAGAAGTTGGTACCCAAAAAGTTATTAAAGATCACTCAACAATTGGGATAGTTATGACTAGTGATGGATCTTTTGGTGAAATTAAAAGAGAAAGTTATATTGGGGCTGAAGAAAAGATAGTATCAGAATTAAAAGAAATTGGTAAACCCTTTATTGTAATTTTAAATACTGTTCATCCAACTAATACAGAAACTGTTGAACTTGCTCGTAATTTAAATGAATCCTATGATGTTCCAGTTATGCCAATTAATGTTGAAAAAATGAACGAAAAAGAAATTATGAGTATTTTAAAAGAAGCTTTATATGAATTTCCAGTTATGGATATTATGGTTAATATGCCAGAATGGGTTCATGTTTTACCAATGAATAATGAAATAAAACAACATTATTTAGAAAAAATTAAAGAAAGTGTTATAAGTGTTAATAAAGTAAAAGATGTTGATTATATAATTAGTCATTTTGAAGATAGTCCATATATTTCTAAATCTTATATTAGTGAACTTGATACAGCTAGTGGAACAATAACTCTTAATTTAGAAAGTCCTAATGAACTTTATAATGAAACTTTAAAATCATTTATGGGTGAATCAACTGCAACTAAAGCGGCACTTTTAAAAATATTTGCGAGTTATAAAGAGAGTAAGGAAGAAACAGAATTACTTAAGAGTGCATTAAAACAAGCTAAAACTACTGGTTATGGAATTGTTTATCCAACTCTTAGAGATATGAAATTAGAAACACCAGAAATAATAAAACAAGGAAATCGTTATGGCGTTAAATTAAAGGCCTTGGCTTCTAGTATTCATTTAATGAAAGTTGATGTTGAAAGTACTTTTGAGCCAATTATTGGTAGTGAATTGCAAAGTAAAGAGTTAATCAATTATCTAATGAAAGATTATGAAACTGATCCAAGTAGTATTTGGAAAAGTGAAATATTTGGACGTAGTTTAGAAGTTATTGTTCAAGAAGGAATTCAAGCAAAATTAAATATGATGCCAGATAATACAAGATATAAACTTGCAAATACAGTTACAAAAATAGTTAATAAGGGAAGTAATAATTTAATAGCAATTGTGCTTTAATCGATAGTTTTTACGTAAAGTTTTATAAAAAAATGCATAATATTAGTGAATATTGTGTGTTTTTTATTGATTTTATAAATATTTTTTGATACTCTTAATATGTAAGGACAATACGTCCTACAATAGATAATGTTAATACATATGAGGAGGTAAGAAAAACATGTCTAAAACTGAATTAGTAGAATTTGTTGCTGAACAAGCTGAAATTTCAAAAGCTGCAGCAGCTAGAGCTGTAGATGCTACTTTTGAAGGGATTACTAAAGGACTTAAAAAGGAAGGAAAAGTAACTTTAGTTGGCTTTGGTACTTTCAGTGCTAAGAAAAGAGCTGCTAGAGAAGGAATTAATCCTTTAACTAAAGAACCTTTAAAGATTCCTGCAAAGACAGTTGCTTCATTCAAAGCTGGAAGTAAATTAAAAGACGCTTTAAATTAATAAGTAAAAATAAAAGGTTAGCTATTAGCTAGCTTTTTTGTTTGTTTAAAAATTATATAAATTAATTTAGAAAATTTAGTAATAAATCTATTATTAAATTTTTTTCTTTTGGATTGGATTCAGCAATTAAAATTGTTATAGAAGCAAGTGTATTATTATCTATAATTTGTTGTTGATTTTTATAAAGAATATTATTTATTTGTAAAAAATAAATAAATATAGTTGCAGCAATTCTTTTGTTACCGTCAATAAATGGATGATTTTTAACAATTAAATAAAGTAAATTTGCAGCTTTTTCTTCTATACTAGGATAAACGTCATTGCCATTAAATGTTTGATAAATATCATTAATAATTGATTTAAAATTATGATTTTTTTCCAAAGCAAAAATTTTACTAGCATTATTAAATTTTAAATTATTAATAATATTTATACATTCTTCATAGGTTATAATTTTTTTACATGTGGTGCCTTTTATTTTTTTGAAATTTTTACGATCATAATCATCTAATAAATCTAATGCCTTAGAATATTTGTCAATAACATTTAGTATTTCTTTTGCTTCATCACCAGTTAATTTATCATTTCCCCTATTTGCAATATTTAATAATTTAACTGTTTTTTCTAAATAATCTAATCTTTTTTGATTAATAGAATAACCTTTTATTATATAATCTTTAATGATTTTATTAGCCCATTTACGAAAAATAACACCATTTCGGCTTTTTACACGATACCCCACACTAATTATCATATCTAAATTGTAATAAACTAATTCTCTAGTTTGCGTTTTATTTGCAATTGCTCCATGTTTAGTGGTATGTGCAAATTTTGCACATACCTCTTTTTTATCTAATTCGTTATCTTTAAATATATTATTTATATGTTTTATTATAACAGACCTATCTTTATCAAATAATCTAGCCATTTGTTCTAAAGATAACCAAACTGTTTCGTCTTTCACATTGACTTCTAACTTAACATTTTGATTTTCAAATAATATAATTTCATTTTTCATTTTAATATCACTCCTTATTATTTGAATAGAATTTGAAACAATATTTCTTCCTACACTTATATATAAATATTTTTATTGTTAACTTCCTTTTTAAAAATCGCTAATATTTACAAATTTTTAAAATTTTTATCTTGTTACCATGTTGCTTTTATGCTATACTCAATGTATACAAAAAGAAACGGGGAATAGTATTGGAACACTATTTTACAAACAATCAAAACTTAAAAAGTGAAATTAGAGATATAAATTTTAATTTTGGTGCATATAATTTTTTGTTTAAAAGTGATAATGGTGTTTTTTCTAAAAATAAAATAGACCATGCTAGTTTATTTTTAGTTAATACTTTTTTAAAGCATAAAAAAAGAGAATATGAAAATATCTTAGATGTTGGTTGTGGATATGGTTTTATTGGCATAACTTTAAGTAAAATGTTAAATAAACATATAGATATGGTTGATATAAATAAAAGAGCAGTTCATTTATGCAAAATGAACATTGATATAAATAAAGTGGATGCAAAAGTGTGGGAAAGTAACATCTATGAAAAAGTATTGAATAAATATGATTTAATTATTTCTAATCCACCGATTAGAGCAGGTAAAGATGTTTTAATGGAATTCTTAAAAGGTGGCTTAGAAAGATTAAATAAAGATGGGGAATTATGGTTTGTAATAGCAAAAGATAAGGGTGCTAAAAGCGTAAAAAAACAATTAGAAAATATAAGTACTTGTGAAATTGTCGAAAAAAGTAATGGATTTTATATAATTTCTGCCAAAAATTAGTTGACTTTATTAAAAATACTTGATAAAATTTTAAATTGGTGACGTATTTATATTTTTTAAATGAAAAACTATGTATAGGGGTGATATCGTGGCTTATAAGACCTTAAAATTCGGTGATTACCGTAAAAGAAGAAGCTTTGCAAAATCTAAAAATACGCTAGAACTTGCTGATTTATTAGAAATTCAAAAGAAAAGTTATCAAGATTTCTTAACAAATGGGATTAAAGAAGTTTTTGATGAGTTATTTCCTGTGTCTTCATTTACAGGAAATATTTCTTTGGAATTAGGAGAATATTCTTTTGAAACTCCAAGATATTCTATTAAGGAAGCAAAAGAAAGAATGGTAAACTATGCCTCACCATTAAAAGTCCAAGCAAGAGTTTACATTCATGAAACAGGAGAAGTTAAGGAACAAGAAATATTCTTAGGTGATATGCCTTTAATGACTGAGGCAGGAACATTTATTATAAATGGTGCTGAAAGAGTTATTGTTTCACAACTTGTAAGAAGTCCATCAATTTACTTTAAAAAGGAAACGGATAAAAATGGACGTCATATTATCTCAGGTGAAGTTATACCTAATAAAGGTACATGGCTTGAATTTGAGACAGATGCTAAAAATGTTGTTTATGTTAGAATTGATAGAACAAGAAAAGTTCCAATTACAACATTTTTAAGAGCAATAGGATTATCTAGTGATGATGATATTACTAGTGTTTTTGGCAAGAATGAATATTTAGAAAATACTATTCTTAAAGATAATACTAGAAATACTGATGAGGCCTTAATTGAAATTTATGAAAAATTAAGACCAGGTGAACCAGCAACACTTGATAGTGCTAAAAACCAATTAATAACTAGATTCTTTGATAGATTCCGTTATGATTTAGCTAAAGTTGGAAGATATAAATTCAACAAAAAGTTAAATGTATGTGAAAGAGTACTAGGTTGTACTTTAGCAGAAGATGTAAAAATAGATAAAGAAGTTGTATTATCTAAGGGTACAGTTATTGATAAGAAAAATATTAGTATCTTAAAAGATGCTATGAGTAAAGGTTTCAATTTAAAAGAAACTATTACTAATATGGAATTAGATGAATATAATAAAATTCAAACTTTATTAGTATATGATAAGATAAATAATAAAAAGACCATTAAATTAATAGGTAATGATCAAAGTATTGAAGAAAAAAGACTTACTATTCCTGATATTTATGCTGCCGTATCATATTATTTAAATTTACATGATAATATTGGTAATACAGATGAAATAGATAACTTAGGAAATAGACGTGTTCGTCAAGTTGGTGAACTTATTCAAAATCAATTTAAAACTGGTGTAAGTCGTATGGAAAGAGTTATTCGTGAAAGAATGACTACTCAAGAAGTAGAAAATATTACTCCTAAAACACTTATTAATATAAGACCAGTTACAGCAGCTTTAAAAGAATTCTTTGGTTCATCTCAATTATCTAAGTTCATGGATCAAATAAATCCAATTGCGGAACTTACTGATAAGAGACGTTTATCAAGTTTAGGACCAGGTGGTTTATCAAGAGAACGTGCTGGTATGGATGTACGTGATGTTAACTCATCTCACTATGGAAGAATTTGTCCAATTGAATCACCAGAAGGACAAAACATTGGACTTATTACTAGTTTAGCAGGTTATGCTAAAATAAATGAATATGGCTTTATAATGACACCTTATCGTAAAGTTATTGATGGTGTTGTTCAAGATGAAATAGTTTATATGACTGCTGATGAAGAACAAGATTTGTATATAAGCCAAGCTACAGTTAAATTAGATGATAATAATAAAATAATTGATGATGAATTACTAGTTCGTCATAATGGTGATAACGTAATGGTTAAAAGAGATGTTGTCGATTATGTAGACGTTGCACCAAGTCAAGTTGTATCTATTACAACAAGTTGTATTCCATTCTTGGAATTCGATGATGCTAACCGTACATTAATGGGTTCTAACATGCAACGTCAAGCAGTTCCACTTTTAACTAGTGAAGCACCAATTGTTGGTACAGGTGTTGAATGGATTGCAGCTAGAGATTCTGGATCTACCATTGTATGTAAAGCAGATGGTGTTGTTGAATATGCTGATAGCTTAAAGATTGTTGTAAAAGTTAAACAAGGAACAGATACATATCATTTAGCAAATTTTGAACGTAGTAATGCATCAAGTGCTATAAACCATCATCCACTTGTTAAGAAGGGTGATAAAGTTCATGCTGGTCAAGTTATTGCCGATGGACCTTCAACTGATGGTGGCGAACTTGCTTTAGGTAAAAATATGACTGTTGCTTTCATGACCTATAATGGTTATAACTATGAAGATGCAGTTATCTTAAATGAAAGATTAGTTAAAGATGATGTTTATACATCATTACATATAGATCACTATGATATCGATTGTCGTGATACTAAACTTGGACCTGAGGAAATTACAAGAGATATTCCTAATGTTGGGGAAGATGCTCGTAAGAACTTAGATGCTGATGGTATTGTTAAAATCGGTACCGAAGTAAAAGAAGGCGATATCCTTGTAGGTAAAGTTACACCTAAAGGAATGCAAGAACTTACTAGTGAAGAAAAATTATTACATGCTATATTTGGTGAAAAAACGCGTGAAGTTAGAGATACATCTCTACGTGTTGAACACGGAGCTGGTGGTGTAGTTCATGATGTTAAAGTTTATACAAAAGAAAATTCTGATGAACTTCCTGCTGGTGTTTCTAAAGTAATTCGTGTTTATATCATTCAAAAGAGGAAAATCCAAATTGGTGATAAAATGTCAGGACGTCATGGTAACAAAGGTGTTATTTCATTAGTTCTTCCAGAAGAAGATATGCCATATTTACCAGATGGTCGTCCAGTTGACGTAATGCTTAATCCACTTGGTGTTCCATCTCGTATGAATATCGGTCAAATCCTAGAATTACACTTAGGTATGGCTGGTAAAAAATTAGGTGTTCATTATGCAACGCCAGTATTTGATAGTGCTTCTTGGGAAGATATTCAAGAAGAAATGAAAGAAGCTGGAATGGATCCTGATGGTAAAACTGTATTATATAATGGTCGTACTGGTGAACCATTCGATCAAAGAATATCAGTTGGTGTAATGTATATGGTTAAATTACATCACATGGTTGATGATAAATTACATGCTCGTGCAACCGGACCTTATTCATTAGTTACTCAACAACCACTTGGAGGTAAAGCTCAATTTGGTGGTCAAAGATTTGGAGAAATGGAAGTTTGGGCATTATATGCTTATGGTGCTGCTCATGTTCTTCAAGAAATATTAACAGTTAAAGCTGATGATATTGTTGGTCGTGTTAAAGTATATGAAGCATTAGTAAAAGGTAAACTTGTAAATCAAGCTGGTGTACCAGAATCCTTTAGAGTATTAGTTAAAGAATTCCAAGCATTAGGTCTTGATGTTCAAGTTATTGATAATGAAGATAAAGTGGTTGATTTCAAAGATATTGAAGAAGATGATGATAGTGATGATACATTTAGAATTGAAGAAATTGAACTTCCAGGTACTGATAATAATGAAGAACCATTTAAAGAAGTAGAAAATTCTGAAACTGATGCATCTAGTGAATATAATGATGATGAAGAAGATGAATTTGAAGAAGATTTAGATGATTTAGAATTTCCAGAAGACTTAGAAAATGAAGATATAGAGGTGGAATAATGATAGATGTAAGTAAATTTAAAGGTATTAAAGTTAGTATTGCATCACCTGAAAAAATTCGTAGTTGGTCTTATGGTGAAGTTAAAAAACCGGAGACAATTAACTATCGTACATTAAAACCTGAAAGAGATGGTCTATTCTGTGAAAAGATATTTGGACCTACTAAAGATTTTGAATGTTCTTGTGGAAAATATAAAAGATTAAGATATAAAAATGTTATTTGTGATAGATGTGGTGTAGAAGTTACTCGTTCTAAAGTTCGTCGTGAACGTATGGGTCATATTGAACTTGCTGCACCTTGCTCTCACATCTGGTTCTTTAAAGGTGTTCCATCAAAAATGGGATTAGTCCTAGATATGAGTCCAAGAGACTTAGAGGAAGTATTATACTTTGTTAGTTATGTTGTTATTGATCCAGGAAATGTTCCATTAATGGCTAAACAAACATTATCTGATAAAGAATATCGTGCTTATTATGAAAAGTATGGAAATACATTTAAAGTAGGTATGGGAGCTGAAGCTATTCAAGAATTATTAAAAAGAGTAGACTTAGAGAAAGAAATAGCTGAAGTTAGAAAAGAACTTGAAAATGCAACAAGTCAAAAGAGAATTCGTCTTGTTAAAAGATTAGATGCTCTAGTTGCCTTCCAAGAATCTGGAAATAAACCGGAATGGATGGTTTTAACTGTTTTACCAGTTATTCCACCTGAACTTAGACCAATGATTCAACTTGATGGTGGTAGATTTGCTACAAGTGATTTAAATGATTTATATAGAAGAATTATTAATCGTAACAATCGTTTAAAGAAATTACTTGAATTAGGTGCTCCAACAATCATTGTTCAAAATGAAAAACGTATGCTTCAAGAAGCCGTTGACTCATTATTTGATAATGGAAGAAGAGGAAGAAGTATTACGGCTGCATCTAATAGACCACTTAAGAGTTTATCTAGTATGTTAAAAGGTAAACAAGGAAGATTCCGTCAAAACTTACTTGGTAAACGTGTCGATTACTCTGGTCGTTCAGTTATCGTTGTTGGTCCAAATCTTAAGATGTATCAATGTGGACTTCCAAAAGAAATGGCTATTGAATTATTTAAACCACATGTTATTCATGGTTTAGTTGAAAGGGGACTTGCTCATAATATTAAGGGAGCAAAAAAATTAATTGAATCAAGAGATGAATGTGTTTGGGATATTGTTGAAGATGTAATTACAGAATATCCAGTAATGTTAAATAGAGCTCCAACTCTACATAGATTAGGTATTCAAGCATTTGAGCCAAAACTAGTTGGAGGAAAAGCAATTCGTTTACACCCACTTGTTTGTACAGCATTCAATGCTGACTTCGATGGTGACCAAATGGCTGTCCATGTACCTTTATCAGAAGAAGCTAAAGCTGAAGCTCGTATTCTTATGTTAGGTGCTAATAATATCTTAAATCCAAAAGATGGAAAGCCAATTGTTACACCAAGCCAAGATATGGTACTTGGAAATTGTTATTTAACAATGGAAGAAACAGGACATAATAATGAAGGTAAGGCCTATAAAGATTGTAATGAAGCTCTAATGGCATATGAAAGAAGAGAAATTGATTTACATACAAGAATTGCTATTCCAGTAAGATCATTTAAACATAAATTATTTACTGAAGAACAAATGGATAAATATTTAGTTACAACAGTAGGTAAAATTAAATTTAATGAAATCTTACCTGATTCATTCCCATATTTAAATGAAGGTACTAAAGAAAATATTGAGGGTATCACTCCAAGTAAATATTTCTTACCTATGGGAACAAACTTAGAAGAAGCAATTAAAGCAATGCCTACAACTAGTCCATTCGTTCAAAAAACTTTAGGTCAAATAATTGCGCAAGTATTTAAAAGATATAAAACTACTGAAACATCAGTAATGCTAGATAAATTAAAAGATCAAGGATTTAAATATTCTACAATTGCTGGTATCACAGTTTCTGCTGCTGATGTTGTAAGAAGTGATGCTAAAGATGAAATTATTAAAGAAGCAAAAGCTAGAGTAGATAAAATTAATAAACAATATCAAAAAGGTCTTATTACTGAACAAGAAAGATATAATGGTGTTATTCAAATTTGGACAGAAGCAACTGATAAAGTTAAAGATGCCTTATCTGAAATATCTAAAGATAATTATACAAACCCAATATTCATGATGATGAATAGTGGTGCCCGTGGTAAGATTTCCAACTTTACTCAACTTGCTGGTATGCGTGGTTTAATGGCTAAACCAGATGGTACTACTGTTGAAATTCCAATTACATCATGCTTTATGGAAGGATTATCAGTTTCTGAATTCTTCTTATCAACCCATGGTTCAAGAAAAGGATCTGCCGATACTGCCTTACGTACTGCCGATTCAGGATACTTAACAAGAAGACTTGTTGATGTTGCTCAAGATATAATCGTTAAAGAACATGATTGTGGTTCAATGCAAGGTGTTGT
>CANROK010000002.1 GCA_947632205.1 uncultured Bacilli bacterium | reverse complement strand
AATCTTGCACTTCTATCCTTTTCCATTATTTCACCTCCGTTTCATTTTTTTAGTGTATATTACCATATTTATTATTCTTACATTACTCTAACTTTAATTTTAACCGAAGTTTGATAGTTGATTATTCATCAAATATCCATCCTTTTGCAATAAGGGTTTTATTATGGCGAGTTTTTATCATTTTTGTGTTGTATATTTAATAGCAAAACTTTATTTAATTAAAAAGAGAGCCATTCTTTATAAAGCTCTCGTTTAACATGAATTAGTCTGAATAGTTACATTTATTCAAAACTATTTAGAATTAAAATAATTAATAATATTAATTCAAATATAAGTAATCTTTTATACCCTCTTTTCATTTCTCATCTCCCAAATAGTCTTGTGAAAATATATTACAAGCTTATGCTTGAATATATTTTATATTTATACTTAATCTCCTGAATTGTCTTGTGTTTTAAATCCTAAGACAATATTACCAAATGTTGCTTTAAAATCTCCAGTTGCAGGTACAGCAGCGTCATCATATTTAATAATTACAGTAAATGGTATTGTGCTTTCTTTTGTAATTTTTATATTTTGAAGACTGGCTTGATCAGTATTATACTCAGTGTCATTAACTTTAACAGAGACTTTAATATTATCGCAAATAGTGTTCATTTCATCTACACCTATCGGATTAGTATCAGTAACTGGTTCACATTTAACTTTTTTACCACTTTCAACATCACTAAATGTAATTGAAGTTAAATAACCATCTAATTTACTTTTATTAGATACTCCAATAGCATAAGTAATAGATTGTCCTGGTTTAGTAAATGTTCCACCAATTCCTGATAATGTTGTAGAACTATCATCTACATTTATTTTGTTACCTTCAAAATTTACATCAGCAGATGGTTTTAATTCTGGAGATACTTGACCAGTTTGATAATTTATAGGAATAGCAGAAAAATACACTGTAAATAAATCATTATTAGCTTTAACGCTTGCTTCAGGTGCTTGAATAGTTAAGTTAGTACTTAAAACGGCGAAACCAATTGAAACACCAGTAACTGCTAAAACTAAGGCAACTATAGCGATTAATCTTGCACTTCTATCCTTTTCCATTATTTCACCTCCGTTTCATTTTTTTAGTGTATATTACCATATTTATTATTCATACACTACTCTAACTTTAATTTTAATTTAGTTGGTAAGATATATCATGGTAAAAAATGAAATATCAGTAAAAAGATGAAATAAAAAAATTACTCGTTTGAGTAATTTATTGCCTATTATGATTATTTTTATATATTCTTGATCTACTAACATTTACTTTTTTAGCTTCTCTTGGTTGTTCTACTTTTTCAACTGGTTTTTCTAAATCATCAGGTAATTCTAATGCTTTGATATCTCTTATTAATTTTTCTAAATCTTCTTTTTCAATAGTGTTAATATCAAATTTTGTTGTACCTTCTAATAATTTATATAATGTACTACTTAATTGAATTTCTTTATAATAGAAATTATGAAATGTTGGATCTGGATGACATTCTTCCCATATTGCAGAACCATCATATACAGAAATATCATATTCCCGAGTATCAAATGAACCTAAATTATAGTTATATTTTTCAAACCAATATTGTAAATAATATAGGATTTTACAAGATATATTATTGAAATCACAATTTTTTAAATAATAATATTTATATAACTTATCACTTATTAAACTTCCATATACTTCTTTATCATGTTCTAATAAATCTAAATATTGTTCTTTTAGATCTTCAATAGTTACTAATCTTTCTTCTAATAATGTAAGTTCTTGATAATAAGCATCGATAAAGTTTTTTACTGTTTTATTTTTATTCCATATTATAGAGTTACATTCAATTGTACCTAGAGCATACTTATTAAGAAATTCTTGTAAATGTTTATAATTGTATTCTTTATTATAACTTGAATAACTAATACTAATATTATCTAAAGAAACATTAGTTAGTTTCGTATTAAGATCTGAATAATTATTAATTACTGATGAAATAAAACTTGGAAATTCTTGCATATAATACTTATATTTACTATAAGCATCTTTTTTAAGTATTATTCTTACCTTTTCTCTTTCTTCCTCTCTTTTTACTTTTAATTCACTTTCTTTTTCCCCATTATTCTTTACAATTTCATAGAAATTATTTTTCATCTTTCTCTCCATTTCTTTTTCTACTTAATGTAATTCCTATATCTTCTTCCATTATTATACGTTTTAAAGTATTTAAATCTTCTAAATAACTATTAATTAAATCTGCAATAGTAATATTATTATGCCATATTATTATTTTATTGTATAAAATATCTCCTAAGTTATTTCTTTCTAAAAATAGTTTTAAATAATTAATTGCGTCTTTAGTATAATAATCGGAATATACTATTTCTTTTTCACTAATACATCTATTAATTAATATATCTTTTTCATTACTATAATCTTTTAAAATATTTTTAATAAAACAACTAAATTCATTTAATAATAGATTATATTCATATTTACTATGATTAACAATTATTTTTTCTGATTCTTTATATTTTCTTATTCTATCATTTTCAATATTCTTATCTTTATTATCATCAAGTATTTTATATAGTTCTATAAATAATCTTTCTTGTTCTTCCATAAACACTCTCTTTCTAGTAATCTATATAATACAATAATAACTATTTATTTGCAATAGTAACATGTGTTATTACTATTTGAAAGAACAAAAAAATTGAGAAAACTCTCAATTTTTATACTAATTCTAATCTAACTTCTAAAGCATCATCGCCACGACGTTCAGCAAGTTTAATAATTCTTGTATAACCACCATTACGATCTTTATACTTTGGAGCAAGTTCGTTAAATATTTTATTAACAACATCTTTATCATTATGTAAAAATGCTAAAGCTATACGACGAGATACTAAAGTACCATTCTTACCATATGTAATCATTTTATCAACGAATTTTCTTACTTCTTTAGCTCTTGCTTCTGTAGTAACAATAGATTCATGCATTATAACATCTTTTGTAAGTCCTGCTAAAATGCTTCTTCTAATACGTGTTTCTCTTCCTAATTTTCTATATGCCATAATCCATTACTCCTTAAATGTAAGTCCTAAATCAGCAACTTTATCAAGAACTTCTTTAAGACTCTTCTTGCCTAAGTTTCTAATTTTTGTAACTTCTACTTCTCTTTTATCAACTAAATCTTGAACGGTATGAATACCAGCTCTTTTTAAGCAATTATAAGCTCTAACACTAAATTCAACTTCCTCAATTGGTGTTTCTAATGTTTTAGTAATAGTATCAACTTTCTTTTCTTGCATTAATCCTGAAAAATCACTAATAGAATTTAAATCAGAAATAATATTAAAGTGTTCTACTAATATTTTAGCTGCTAAAGCCATTGCTTCTTCTGGAGCCATACTACCATCAGTAGTAATCTCCATTATTAATTTATCAAAATTTTCATTTTGTCCAACACGAGTATCAAGTACTTCATATTTAACAAGTTCAATTGGTGAATAAGATGAATCAATTGCAATTGTTCCTACTTTAGCATCTGTAAGACGCTTTTTATTTTCTTTAGCATCAACATATCCACGACCATTTTCAACAGTCATTTCAATATCTATCTTTCCACCTTCAACTAAATTACAAATAACTAAATCACCATTTATTACTTCAATATCAGCATCTTTTTCAATCATACTTGCTGTTACAGGTCCTAAAGATTCAGCATGTAATCTAATTACTTTCTTTTCTTCTGAATGATTTTTAACAACTAAATTTTTAATATTTAAAACTATAGATGTAACATCTTCGATAACGCCAGGAATCTTTTGAAATTCATGTAAAACGCCATCTATTTTGATGCTAGTAACTGCACTTCCTGGTAAACTAGATAATAATACTCTTCTTAAAGCATTACCAATAGTCGTACCAAATCCTCTTTCTAATGGTTCTAGTTCAAATTTTCCAAAATGATTGCTATCGATGTATTCAGTAATTTTGTATTCTGGTTTTCCAAATTTTATCATCATACAATATTCCCTTTCTACTTATTAATTTCTTGGTCTTTTTGGTGGACGGCATCCATTATGTGGTACTGGTGTTTCATCAGTAATACTTGTTACTTCTAAACCAGCACTTGATAATGATCTAATTGCATTTTCTCTTCCTGGTGCTAATCCCTTAACAACAACTTCTACCTTTTTTACGCCTTGTTCCATTGCGGCAGTAGCAGCAGCTTCTGCTGCAAGTCCAGCTGCATATGGAGTTTTCTTTTTACTACCAATGTAGCCAATTCTTCCAGCACTTGACCAACTAATTGCATTACCATCTTTATCACTAATAGTTACTATTGTGTTATTATATGTGGCATGAATGTGAGCAACTGCTTCTGGAATATTCTTCTTAATTTTTCTTTTTCTTCTATTATATGCCATAAGTTAATCCCTACTTTCCAGCTTTCTTCTTATTAGCTACAACTTTTCCTCTACCCTTACGAGTTCTAGCATTTCTATTAGTTCTTTGTCCTCTTACTGGTAGACCTTTTTTGTGTCTAATACCTTGATAACAATTAATTTCCATTTTATTTTTAATGTTCATTTGAACATCTCTACGTAAATCACCTTCAACAACATATTTATCTACTTCTTTACGTAAGGCATTAATTTCATCTTCTGTTAAATCTTTAATTTTCTTTGCTTCATCTACTTTAGCGTCTTTACAAATTGTTTTTGCTAAAGGTCTTCCGATACCATAAATAGCTGTAAGTCCGATACAAGTATGTTTATCACCTGGTAAATCAATATTTTTAATTCTTGCCATAATTTCCTCCTAACCTTGTACTTGTTTATGTTTAGGGTTATCACAAATAACCATAACTTTTCCTTTTCTTCTTATTACTTTGCATTTTTTACAAATTGGTTTGACTGATGGTCTAACTTTCATAAATACTCTCCTATCTTTTATTCCATGTTATTATCCCACGTGTTAAATCGTAAGGCGTTAATTGCACTGTAACGGTATCACCCGGTAAAACACGTATCATATTCATGCGCATTTTACCAGAAACGTAGGCAGTTACAGTGTGGCCATTAGGTAGTTCTACTAAATAATCTGAACCCTTTAATTCTTCAATGACCTTGCCTTCTACTTCAATTTTATCATTGTTTTTTGTTTCTTCCATATTATTATTTTTTTTATGTTTGGAATCTGCCAATTTTATCACTCTCCTTTTACTCTGTTAAAATTACATATCCATTATCAGTAACTAATACGGTATGTTCAAAATGAGCACTTGGAAGACCATCTTCGGTCTTAATAGTCCACTCATCATCTTCCATATAAATATCTTCAGTACCTAAATTCAACATTGGTTCAACTGCTATAACCATACCACTTCTAAGTCGTGTTTGATTCTTTGTATAATAATTTGGAACATCAGGATCTTCATGAACACTAGTCCCAACACCATGACCAACAAGTTCTCTTACTACACCTAAATTATTAGATAGAGCATAGTTTTCAATTTTTGCACCAATTTCACTGATTTTTATACCATCTTTAATAACACTTAAGCCCTCATATAAAGCTTTTTTAGTGTTTTCAACTAAATCTGTTATCTCTTTTGTACTTTTACCAACTATATATGTATTTGCAGAGTCTGAATGATATCCTTTATAACATACGCCAATGTCAACTGATACAACATCACCATCTTTAATTTTTCTTTTAGATGGTATACCATGTACCACTTCATCATTAACGGAGATACAGATACTTGCTGGGTATCCTTCATAATTTAGAAAGGAAGGAGTACAATCATTTGCTAATATAAATTTATTGGCTATATCATTTAATTCTTTAGTAGTAATACCTGGTTTTAAATGTTTTTTAACTTCTAAATGCGTCAAATAATTGATATGCCCAGCATGTTTCATTAATTCAATTTCTCTATTACTCTTAATAGTAATCATTTTAATATTTCCTTAATCTTTTCAGCAACTTTATCTTTGCCTAAAGCTGTATCTATATTATGTAATTTATTTTTGCTTTGATAAAATTCTTTAATTGGTGATGCATTATCGACAAATGTTTGATATCTTACTCTAAATGATTCTTCATTATCATCACTTCTAGAAATAAGTTTTTTACCACATTTATCACATACACCATCAACTTTTGGTTTAAATTCTTCATTATATTTACTATATGAAGCCCCACATTCACAAGTAAGACGTCCTAAAGCTCTTTCTAAAGCATCTTCTAAAGTAATATCTAAATAAATAACTTCATAATTATCGATATTTAATTCTTGAAATAACTTATCTAACATATTAGCTTGATTTATAGTTCTTGGAAAACCATCTAATATAAATGCTTTATTTAAATTACTTAATTTATTTTTAAGTAATTCATAAACTATATCATCACTAACAAGTTTACCACTTTGCATAATGCTTTCAACTTTTAAACCAATCTCTGATTTCTTACTTATTTCTTCTCTTAACATATCTCCAGTAGAAATATGTACATAACCCATATCAACAAGTAAAGCACTTTGTGTACCTTTACCAGCGGAAGGGGGAGCAATAAAAATTACATTTTTCATCATCTTAATTTTCTTCTCTTTTCTTTATAACTTCTTGCAAGTAAACTACTTTCCATTTGTTTATATGTTTCAATTGCTACCCCAACAACGATTAATAAACCAGTACCACCAATAGTAACGGAATTATCAAGGGTAGTAAATTTACTTATCAATACTGGTAAAATAGCAATTATTGTTAAGAAGATACTTCCAACAATTGTTAATTTACTAATTGAAGAACTTATAAATTTAGTCGTATCTGCACCTGGTCTTATTCCTGGAATATAGCCACCTCTTTCATTTAAATTCTTACTCATCTCTTCAGGATTCATAATCATAAATGTATAGAAATATCCAAAGAATATAATTAATAATATATATAATATTAAACCAGTTGTAGATGTATACATTATATATTTATCAATAAATGCTAATACTTTTTCATTCTTAAAGAAAGCCGCAATTGTAGATGGTACTGTTAGTAATATTTGAGCAAATATTACTGGAATAACACCGGCTGAATTAATTTTAATTGGTAAATAACTTTGTTCAGCACCATAAGCACTTGTCGTTCTATTTGCATATTGAATAGGTATTCTTCTTTCAGCAAGTTGAACATAAATAATACCTACTAATACTAAAATATATACTAAGATAAATAAGATAAATAAAGCAATTCCCATTGGTAATGAATAAGCACCATTTATAAATGAGTTATATGCTCCAATAAATATTCTTGGCATACTAAACATTATACCTGCCATAATAATCATTGAAGAACCATTACCAACACCTTTTTTCGTAATTTGATCACCTAGCCATAAACAGAAGGCAGTACCTGCTGTCATAACAAGGGTTGTCTTTAATATTTCAAGAGTTGATAATTCAAATGATTTATTAAAGAATAAACATAAAGCATATCCTTGAACAAAGGCAAAGATAATTGCTAAATATCTAGTAATTTTATTCATTTTTTGTCTTCCGACATATCCTTGTTCTTTTAATTCTTTAAAATAGGGAATAATGTCCATTTGTAAGAATTCAGTAATAATAGATGCTGTAATGTATGGAGATACACCTAAAGCAAATATTGAAACATTTTGAAGTCCGCCACCACTCATTAAGTTGAATATCTCAAGGGCTCTTAAATCTGATAAAACAACATTTACCCAAGGAACAGTAATAGTTGTTCCTAAACAGAATAAACCAAGACAAGCTAATGTAAAATATATTCTACGTCTTAAATCTTTATTTGATTTACTAAATATTTGAGTAAACCCACGAAACATCTAAATCACCTCAGTTTTGCCACCGGCTTCTTCTATTTTAGTTACGGCCTTACTTGAGAATCTATTAGCTTTAACTGTTAATTTTTTATCTAAATTACCATTTGCTAAAACTTTAATTCCACTTAAATTTTTCTTAATTATTCCTCTTTCATTTAAAATTTCTGGTGTTACTACATCACCATCTTTGAAGAATTTATTTAATGTATCAAGATTAATTGTTGCAAATTCACATCTAAATCTTTTATTATTAAATCCTCTTTTAGGTATTCTTCTATATAATGGAGATTGTCCACCTTGGAACCATGCAGGAATTGATGCACCACTTCTAGCTTTTTGACCTTTTTCACCACGTGTAGATGTTTTACCCATTCCTGATCCAGGTCCTCTTCCCACTCTTTTTATTCCTTTAGTTTCTTTAGATTTTGGTAAATTTTCTAATTTCATATTATAATTCCTCCACTTTTTTGCCACGAAGTTCAGCAATATGTTCTGGAGTTCTTTGAGCTTGTAATGCCTTTAATGTTGCTTTAGCAACATTTATTTGGGTATTAGCTCCTAAACTTTTTGCTACGATATCTTTAACACCAGCTAGTTCAAGTACGGCTCTTGCGGCACCACCAGCGATGATTCCACGACCTTCTTTAGCTGGTTTAATAAGAACAACACTACGACCAACTTTACTTGTATAATCATGAGGAACAGTTCTATTATCAATTAAAGATATTTTAACAACATTTTTGTTTGCTGCTTGAATAGCTTTTTTAATTGCTTCAGATACTTCATTAGCTTTACCAGTACCAATACCTACAAGTCCTTTTCTATTACCAACAGCAACATCGGCTTTAAAACGAAAATGTCTACCACCTTTGTTAACTTTTGTAACTTTAGATATTGAGATAACTTTTTCTTCTAATAAATTTTTCTTTGCATCATTATTTTTTCTATTATTAACAACCTTTTTGTCCATGCGTTTCCTCCTATATCTCTAATCCTGCTTCTCTAGCAGCATCTGCTAAAGCACTTACACGACCATGATATAAGTAACCACCACGGTCAAAAACAACCTTATTAATTTTTGCTTTCTTACATTTTTCGGCAATATCTTTACCTACAGCTTTAGCTGCTTCAATATTACCACCATTTGCAAGTTTAAGTTCACGGCTTGATGAGCTTACTAGCGTAGTACCAGTGACATCATCAATTACTTGAGCATAAATTTGAGCATTTGAACGAAAAACATTTAATCTTGGCATTTCTTTAGTACCACTTAAATTTTTTCTGATTCTTGCGTGTCTTATTTCACGAGTATCATTTTTAGATTCTTTTCTTATCATAACTTACCTCCTTATGCCGCTTTCTTTCCTTCTTTACGACGAACTACTTCGCCTTTATAACGAATACCTTTACCTTTATATGGTTCTGGTTCTCTTACTTTTCTAACCTTTGCTGCAAATTCTGCAACTTTTTGTTTATCAATACCTTTAATAGTAATTTCAGTATTACTTACAAGTTCAGCAGTTAAGCCCTCTGGAACTTCGATATCAACTGTATGAGAATATCCAGCACTAATAACTATTTTCTTACCTTGAACATTGAAACGATATCCAACACCAACTGCTTCAAGTCCTTTTTCAAAGCCCTTATGAAGACCATCAATCATGCTCTTAATTAAAGAATTTGTTGTTCCTTGTTGCATATTTGCTTCTTTTGATTCTTTCTTTTGTTTTGTAATAACATGTCCATCAGATACACTAACTTCTACTAAAGGATTAACATTTAAACTAAGTGTTCCTTTATTTCCTTTAACTGTAACTACTCTTCCTTCGACAGTTACTTCTATACCTTCTGGTATAACTAATTTTCTTTCTCCAATTCTACTCATAAGATTTACTTACCAAATATAGGCAAGAACTTCGCCTCCTAACTTAGCAGCTCTTGCTTCTTTATCAGTCATTAAACCTTTAGAAGTAGAGATTATTGCAATTCCTAAGCCATTAAGAACACGAGGAACTTCTGTAGCTTTTGCATATACACGTAAACCAGATTTACTTATTCTTTTAAGACCTGTTATAACACTTTCTTTTTTAGCACCATATTTTAATTTTAAATTTAATACATCACCATTCGTATTCTTAACATATTCAAAATCTTCGATATATCCTTCTCTTTTAAGTATTTCAGCAATTTCTAAAGTCATTTTAGTACCTACTACTTCAACTGTTGGATATTTCATAATAATGGCATTACGAATACGAGTTAACATATCAGCTATTTTATCTTGTACAAACATCTTGTTCCTCCCTTTTACCAACTAGATTTCTTTACGCCAGGTATTTGGCCTTTATTTGCAAGTTCTCTAAAGCAAATACGACATAATTTAAATTTTCTTAAAACTGCATGAGGTCTTCCACATCTTTCACATCTTGTATATTCACGAGATGAAAATTTTGGATTTCTCTTATTTTTAATAATCATACTTTTCTTAGCCATAATTACACCTAACCTTTAAATGGCATTCCAAATGCCTTAAGTAATGCATATGCTTCTTCATTACTTTTTGCTGTGGTAACGAATACTATATCCATACCACGAATTTTATAAACATTATCATATTCAATTTCTGGGAATACTAATTGTTCTTTAATTCCTAGAGTATAATTTCCTTTACCATCAAAGGCATGAGATGAAACACCTCTAAAATCTCTAACTCTTGGAAGTCCAACTTTAATTAATTTTTCCATAAAATTGTACATATTTTCACCTCTAAGTGTTACTTTAACACCAACAGGTTGACCTTCTCTTAATTTAAAACCAGCAATTGATTTACGAGCTTTAGTAACAACTGCATGTTGACCAGCTATTAATTCTAAATCTTTTTGAGCTGCTTCTATGAATTTAACATCATGACTTCCTTCACCAACGCCCATGTTAATAACAATTTTTTCTAAGCGAGGTACTTGCATGATACTTTTATAATTAAATTCTTTTTTTAAATTATTTTTTATTTCTTTATCATATAATTCTTTAAAATTACTCATAAATTCACCTACTTACTAGCTTTCTTTGTAGATTTTTTAGCAACTTCTTTAGTAGTTTTCGTTTCTTTTTCTTTATTTTCAACTTTTTCTACTTTTGAAGTTTTTGTTGTTTTAGTTTCTTTTTTTGTTTCCTTCTTAGCTTCTTTTTTATCTACTAATTTTACATTTGATACATGAATAGGCATTTCAATATCGAAAATACCACCCTTATCATTACTTGTTCTTGGTTTTGTATGTCTTTTGGAAATATTAATACCTTCAACAACAACTTTATTTTCTGATTTAATAGTTTTTAATACTTTACCAGTTTTACCTTTATCTTCACCAGTAATAACTAATACAGTGTCATTTACTTTAATCTTCATATTTCCTCCTATATAACCTCAGGAGCTAGTGAAACGATCTTCATATAATCTTTTTCTCTTAATTCTCTAGCAACTGGTCCTAATACTCTTGTACCGATTGGCGATTTATCATCTTTAATAAGTACACAAGCATTATCGTCAAACTTGATATAAGAACCATCTTCACGACGAACGCCTTCAACTGTTCTTACAATTACAGCTTTAACAACTTTTCCTTTAGGCATATTACTATTTGGAATAGCTTTTTTAACAGTAACAACTACTGTATCACCAATATTAACACTCTTAACTTTGCTTCCACCTAGAGCTTTAATTACTAATACTTCTCTTGCTCCCGTATTATCAGCAACTTTTAATCTTGTTTCTTGACTAACCATAGCCACACCTCCTAAAGAACTACAGCTTGTTGAATAACATCTACTAATTCATATTTCTTCGTTTTAGAAATTGGTTTAGTTAATCTTATTCTTACTGTATCTCCTTGTTTTGCTTTATTAAGTTCATCATGTGCATGATATTTCTTTGAATATTTTACACGTTTATTATATAGAGGATGACGTTTGTAAGTTTCAACTAAAACAGTTATTGTTTTATCACATTTAGCACTTACTACTTTTCCTACTAATTCTTGTACTCTTTTAGCCATTATTTATTTGCCTCCTCTAATTCTCTTTCTCTTAAGATAGTTTTCATTTTTGCAACATTTTTTCTTAATGTTTTAAGTTCGGTTGGATGTTCTAATGTTCCATTTGCTTGTTGCATTCTTTTTGTGAATAATTCTTCTTTAGTTTCTATTATCTTCTTCTTTAAATCAGCCGAAGATAATTTTCTAATTTCTTTAATATCCACTTTTATTCACCATCCTTTTTAACAAATTTACATTTGATTGGAAGTTTATGTGAAGCTAACCTAAAAGCTTCTTTAGCAGTTGCTTCATCAATTTCACTTATTTCAAACATAATTTTACCTTCTTTAACTACAGCAACATATTCTTCTACGTTACCTTTTCCTTTTCCTTGACGAGTTTCTAAAGGTTTTTTAGTTATTGGTAAATGTGGGAAAATATTAATAAATACTTTACCACCACGTTTCATATAACGTGTCATTGCAATACGAGCTGCTTCAATTTGACGAGCAGAGATCCAAGCACCTTCAGTAGCCATTAATCCATATTCGCCTTTTGTTAAAGTAGTATTTCCTCTTGCATGACCATCATATGTTAATCTATGCGACTTTCTATATTTAGTCCTCTTTGGCATCAACATCTGAAGTCGCCTCCTTTTTAACTATTTTTTTGCTAGGTAGAATTTCATCTTTATAAATCCATACCTTAACTCCAATTTTTCCATATGTTGTATTGGCTTCACTTTGAGCATAATCAATATCCGCACGGATTGTATGTAGAGGAACAGTTCCTTCATTATATCCTTCACTACGAGCCATTTCTACACCATTTAATCTTCCAGATACTAAAGTTTTAATTCCTTTAGCGCCAGCTTTCATAGTATCTCTAATAGCTCTTTTTTGAGCTGCTCTAAATGGAGCTCTATTTTCAATTTGCATTGCAATATTGTCAGCTACTAATTTAGCATTTAAATTAGGATTCTTTTCTTCAATTATGTTAATGAATACTTCTTCCTTAACTAAAGCAGCAACTTTCTTTCTTAATTTTTCAATGTCTTCGCCACCACGACCAATGATAACACCTGGTTTAGCCGTTTTGATTGTTACATCTACTCTATTTTTCTTTCTTTCAATAATTACAGCCGAGATAGATGCATCTTTAAGGTTAGTTAAAATATATTCACGTATTTTAATATCTTTATTTAAATTATCCGCATAATTCTTTTTATCATACCAACGTGATTCCCAGTCTTTATTAACACCTAAACGATATCCAACTGGATTAACTTTTTGTCCCATTATGCATTTTCTCCTTTCTTATTGTCTGTTACAACAATTTTGATATGACTTGTTCTTTTATCATGTCTATCTACATTTCCACGAGATGCAAATTGTATTCTCTTAAGGATTGTACCTGGATTAACAAAACATTCTTTAATAACAAGTTCTTCTTCTTTAGCCGAAAAGTTATTAACAGCATTCGCAGTAGCACTATTTAAAACTTTTAATATTAATCTACTTGCTTTAGTATTAGTTACTTCCAATATTTTTCTTGCTGTTATAACATCTTTACCTCTAATTAAGTCCATTGTCATACGAGCTAAACGAGGTTTTATAATAGCACCTTTATGTATTGCGTAAGTTTCCATTATTTATTACCTCCACCTGCATGACCAGTAAATTTACGAGTACCAGCAAATTCTCCAAGCTTATGACCAACCATTTCTTCAGTAACATAAACTGGAATAAAATCTTTACCATTATGTACTGCAAATGTATGGCCAACGAAGTCAGGGAATATTGTACTTCTTCTTGACCAAGTTTTAATTACTGTCTTTTTATTTTCAGCATTTAATTTTTGAACCTTTACTAAAAGTGATTTCTCAACATAAGGTCCTTTTTTCAAACTTCTTGCCATATTATCCTCCTATTTTAGTCTTCCTACTAATAATTAATTTTTCAGAAGCTTTCTTAGATTTACGAGTTTTATGTCCAAGGGCTGGTTTACCCCATGGAGTCATTGGACTCTTACGACCAACAGGAGCTCTTCCTTCTCCACCACCATGTGGGTGATCGTTAGGGTTCATTACACTACCTCTATTAGTAGGTCTAATTCCCATATGTCTTTTACGTCCGGCTTTGCCAAGATTTACTAAGTTATAATCTTCATTTCCAACAACACCAACTGTTGCAATACATGTTCCTAAAACTTTTCTTGTTTCACCAGATTGTAAACGAACTAATACATATTTACCTTCTCTACCAAGGATTTGAGCACTTGTACCTGCAGCACGACATAACTCAGCACCTTTACCTGGTTTAAGTTCAATACAATGAATCATTGTACCAACTGGAATATTTTGAATTGGAAGTGAATTTCCTACTTTAATATCGGCCTTTTCACCATTTTCAATAACCATACCAACTTTTAAACCATTAGGTGCAAT
Source organism: uncultured Bacilli bacterium (assembly GCA_947632205.1). Taxonomy (GTDB): domain Bacteria; phylum Bacillota_I; class Bacilli_A; order RF39; family UBA660; genus SIG200. The sequence continues at coordinate 47,768 of CANROK010000002.1, read as the reverse complement.
AATATATTTCTTTTCACCATCACGATAATTGATTAATGCAATATTGGCATTTCTATTTGGATCGTATTCAATTGAAGCAACACGACCAGTAACTCCTATTTTATTTCTTTTAAAATCGATTACACGATATTTTTTAGTAGCTCCTCCACCAATGTGACGAACTGTTAATTTTCCTTGGTTATTTCTACCACCAGTTTTATTAACTTTTGTAACTAAAGATTTAGTAGGATTATTTCTTGTTGTAAGTTCTTCATTTACAAGAGTAGTCATTCCTCTTCGACCATTAGTCGTAGGTCTATAATGTTTTATTGCCATTTTATAATCCCTCCTATAAATCTATTGTAGAGCCAGCAGCTAAAGTAACTATTGCTTTTTTATAAGTTTTACTCATACCTGCATAACGTCCAACTCTACGTCTTTTAGCTTTTGTATTTAATGTATTAACACTCTTAACACTAACTTTGAAAGCATCTTCTACGGCTTTTTTAATTTCTTCTTTATTGGCATCTTTTGCTACTTTAAAAGTATAAACACCATTTTGTCTTTCCGCCATAGTTTTTTCTGTAATAACTGGTGAATAAATAATATCACTATAATGTTTCATTATTTAAGCCCCTCCTCTAACATATTAATTGCTTTTTCATCAAATACAACAACGGAAGCATTTACTAAATCAAAGCAATTAATTTCATCTACCATTAGAACTAGAACATTTCCTAAATTTCTTGATGCCATATATAAGTTTTCGTTTTCATCACTAGTAATGAATAAAACTTTACCTTCTAATTTTAATGTTTCAAGAATATTAGTAACTTCTTTTGTTTTTAATGTTTTTAAATCTAATTTATCAACTACATAAATTTTCTTTTCTTTTGCCTTATCACTCAAAGCACTTTTTAAAGCTAAAACTCTTTCTTTTCTATTAATCTTAAATGAATAATCACGATTATCAACACCCATTGGTATACCGCCACCACGCCATTGAGTAGCACGAATACTACCTTGACGAGCACGGCCTGTACCTTTTTGTTTCCATGGCTTTCTGCCGCCACCAGATACTTCAGATCTAGATTTAGTTTTTCTTGTACCTTGACGAACAGCATCCATTTGTAAACGTAACATTTTCTTTAATGCATCAGCATTAACTTCAATATCCCAAATTTTACTATCTAAAGTGATATCTTTTACAGCTTCACCTTTTAAATTTTTAACACTTATCTTTGTCATTTTAATTCCTTTCTAAAGCTTAATTGCTTTCTTCCGGATTTTCTTCTTTAGTTTCTTCTTCTACTTCTACAGTTTCTTCTTTTACTTCTTCACTATTTTCTACTTCAGTAGTTTCCGTTTCTTTTGTTTCTTCAACTATTTCAGTTGTTTCTACATCTTTTACTTCTTCTACTGCATCGACAATAGTTTCTTCATAAGCAATGATATCTTTTGGATCTTTCTTACGAGAATTCTTAACTGCCGTTCTTATATAAACTAAAGAATTTTTAGCACCTGGAATATTGCCACTTACTAGAATATAACCTTCTTCTTTATTTGCTTCAATTATTTCTAGATTTTGAATTGTTACAGTTTCTACTCCCATATGGCCTGGAAGTTTTTTACCCTTTAATACTCTTTTTGGTAACATTGTACCTAAAGAACCTGGTTTTCTATGATAGTGAGAACCATGTCCCATTGGTCCACGAGATTGATTAAATCTTTTAATAACACCTTGTGTACCTTTACCTTTTGAAGTACCAGTTACATCAACAATATCTCCTACTTCAAAAATATCTACTAAAATTTTATCGCCAACATTATAATTACCTTCAGCGTCTTTTATTTCTTTTAAGAAGCGCTTAGGAGTAGTATTAGCTTTTTGTGCATGGCCAACTTCAGCTTTATTTGCACGATTTTGTTTCTTTTCAAATACGCCTAATTGAATTGCATTGTAACCATCTTTTTCAACTGTCTTAACTTGCATTACAACGTTTTCATCACAAGCAACTACTGTTACGGGAATAAGTTTTCCATCTTTAGTAAAAACTTGTGTCATTCCAACTTTGCGTCCTAAGATTCCTTTCATTTTTTATTTCCTTCCTTTTCTTAAATTTAATTAGCTTTAGTACTAATTTTGATGTCAACGCCACTTGGTAAATCTAAATGTGTTAACGCATCAATTGTCTCTTTACTTGGTTTTTTAATATCAACAAGTCTCTTATGAGTTCTTCTTTCAAATTGTTCACGAGAATCTTTGTATATGTGAACAGCTCTAAGTACAGTAAACTTCTCAATTTCTGTTGGAAGTGGTACTGGACCTGATACTTCACCACCAGTTCTCTTTACAGTTTCCACAATTTTAGAAGCCGCTACATCAAGTAAACGATGATCGTAAGCTCTTAAATTGATTCTAACTTTTTCATTTGACATTTACATGTCCTCCTTTCGTCTATATCTAGTATAGACTTGCTCCACCTGAATTCCCCAAAACCTAGAAAAATATTTACCAACTCTTCCTAGCGTATCAGCAACCTCACGTATCTCCGCAGTCATACGAGTATCATTATAACACAATAATTATATGAAATGCAACCATAAATTTTACATTTTTTTCACAAAATCTTTTACACAAAAAAATTGTTAGCGTTAACTAACAATTTTTATGCACCACAAGTAATTGTATCAATAATTGCATTTGTCATTGTATCTATTGCTTGACATATACCATCATGACATTCAACACGATATTTATCAACAATTTCAGTATAATTAATTTTTCCGTTATTAGAAGTTGTACATGATGTCTTTAATAATTCTGTAGTTTCGTTTTGACTCATAAGTCCTAAATCTGATAATAATGATAATAATCCACTATTATTTAATAAATTTCTTTCAATTGTCTCGGCTTCCGTTTCTTGGAATTTTTCTAAATCTATATAATTGTTAAAATCTGGTAAATTAACTGGAGCGTCTTTAAGAAGTTCATATTCATCATTAATTGTAAGCTCAATATCTAAAGAAGGAATATTACCATATAAAGTAACTGTACCTGAGTTAGAATCACCTGTAGTTGTAATTTTTAATTCACCATTTGAACAATCCTCATTTTCTTCTTTACATACTACTTTAAATTGAAAATTATTCTTATTAATTTTTTCTCTTTTATCAATTGTAACATTCATTACAACACCATCATAATTAATATTTAATTCTGTGTAATCTTTTTCTTTTTTAAATGAACCAATTCTTTCTAATTTTTCATTTATTAAAATATTAATTGCATAACCATCATCTTTAATTATACTAATAACTTCTTTATCATTTACAATTAAATTTATTTTTAATAATTCATTATTTTTAGTTAAATAGACATTAATTATTAATTTAGCATCTTCATTTTCATCTGTTAATAATAGATTATCTAACATAGTATTTAAATCTTCAGTTGTTATATTTAATTTTTTAAAACTATTTACAAATTGATCATTTGCCTTTAATGATTTAATAATATTATTAATGTATTCATTCATACTATTAATTGTTAAAGTATATTTAGTTACATCTTCGTTATTTAATTTTTCATTACTATAAGAGAAATATGTCTCTTTTAATTCATTTTTAATTGTAGCTATTATCTCATTTAAAATTTCAACATATACTGTAGAATTATCTTCTATTTCTGTAAGCTGTTCTATACCTTCAATTTCATATCTAATATTTTTATCATATAAAGAACCAAGATTCAAATATAAATATTTATCATGTAACATTACTTTAGCATCAAGTGCTTCCGCATTATCATAATTTATTTTAAAATTAGCCCCAAGATATTTTGCATTATTATCATTTTCTGTATTTAAAGTTATTTCTAATTTCTTTAAGATTGTACTAACCTCAGCCATATCTACTGCTTTAGTATTCAAATTAGCATTTATTTTATGTGTTTGTTTAAAAGTACTAGCAAATATATTTTCAGAGCCATTGATAGCTCCAACAGCATAATCAGAAATTTTATCTAAACTATAACTAAATACTTCTTTAGGAGTTAATTCTTTATCTTTTTTATATAAAAATTTATACCCAACAAAACATAATAAGATTAACAATAATATTCCAATTATGATAAAAGGAAGTTTACTTTTCTTTTTTTCTCCTAATATATTATCTTCAACACTAACATTCTCGATTGCATCATTAATTTTAGGAGTTTCATTATTTAAAGTTGTTTCTCCATTATTAACTGAAGTTGCAACTTCAGGAGTACTATTCGTTTCACTCGAAGGAGTTTCTAAATTGGTTTTTGTTTGAACTTGGCCTATTGACTCACCATTATTCATTAAATTTTCATTATTATTTACTTCATTATTCATATAACACACTAACCTCTATCTATATAATATATATTACATTATTTTTAAATATTTAACAAGCATTATTTTAATAATAACTCTGTTTCTTTCATTTCTTCTGGAACAGCTATATCCATATACTCTAATATAGTTGGAGCAACCATAGTTAAATCACCACTTTCTTTTAATTTAACATTTTTATCTAAAATAATAAAAGGTACTTTACTTAGAGTGTGAGTTGTTACAGGATTATCATTTTCATCTAACATAATATCAACATTACCATGGTCAGCTAATATTATTACTTTATAAAAGTTTTCTTCTGCTTTTTCTACTATTTTATTTAAACAAACATCAACTGTTACACAAGCTTTAACGGCAGCGTCAAAGTTACCAGTATGACCTACCATATCAGGATTAGCAAAATTAACTAAAATAAAGTCATAATCATGAATCATACATTCAACAACTTTTTTAGTAACTTCTATTGCACTCATTTCCGGTTTCAAATCATAAGTTGGTACATCTGGTGATGGAATATGAAACATATTACATTTAGCTATTTTACCTTCATATCCTCCATCAAAAAAATATGTTACATGAGGATACTTCTCTGTTTCAGAAATTCTTGCTTGCGTTAACTCTAATTTTTCTAAATATCTTCCCAAAGGATTATTTATAACTGGTTCTTCAATAAAATGTTCTGTCGGAATATCATCATCTATTGGTAACATACTATACACACTAAGTTTACTCATATCTAAAGTATTAAAACCATTAAAATCATCACATACAAATGATGAAATAATTTGTTTAGCTCTATCAGCCCGATAATTCATCCATAATAATATATCACCATTTTTGATTAAACCATCTTTATTAACTAATATTGGTACTATAAATTCATCCGTAATATTTTTTTCATATAATTTATTAATAATACCTTCAATATTAGAATTATTTATTCCTATACCTTGTGTAACTAAATCATAATATTTTTTAGTTCTATCATAATTTTTATTTCTATCCATTGCATAATATCTTCCACAAATAGTAGCTATATCTCCAACTTTATTTTCTTTGATAACATCTGTTATCATCTTTATATAATTATAAGATTCATGTACTCCCGTATCTCTACCATCAGTAATAACATGAAAATGAATTTTTTTGCATCCATTCTTAACTAATAATTTATACATATTAATTATATTATCAATACTAGCATGAACATTTCCATCACTACATAATCCCATAATATGTATATCTTTTTCTTTATTTTCTATTAATTGATTAAATTTTTCGTTCTCTAGTACATTGCTATTAATAAAATCATTAACTAATGTTGGATTTTGCTTTATTAATCTACCAGCTCCAATAGTTAGATGGCCAACTTCACTATTTCCAAATTGACCTTTTTGAAGTCCAACTTTTTCTTCAGAAGCATCAAGTTTAGAATGAGGATATTCTTCCCACAATCTATTAAAACATTTCATATCTGCTTCTTTAATTGCATTACCATGAACTTCATCTCTTAATCCAAATCCATCTAAAATAATAGTTAAAATCTTTTTCATTTTATCACCATCATATCCATAATATATCATAATAAAATTAAAAATACAAATACTATAAAAAAATAGATAAACATTATTTTGCTATCTATTTTATAATTTAAATTTATTAATTATGCAGTAGCTGTACAATTAAAATCGGTAATGGTAAATGTTATTGTTCCTGATGTACCATTTAATTCTGTTTGATCTTTTTCTGAGCTATTTGTCAATTTAAATCTTGCTTGAATATTTCTTGAATAAGAATTTGTAAGATCAGTAAGTGTTCCATGTAAATCCACACCATGTTCACTACGTATTATACTTTCCAAATCATCATTAAAATCGTATTTTTTTGTCTCACTACCATTTGTACCATCTGATACTTCAAGAGTAACAAGATCGGATCCTAAAGCAAAGGAATTTTTTAATAAATCACCCGTTGCTTTTACATTGAGAGTATATGTACACGAAAAAGTTCCTTCGCCAATAACTGTTGTATTAGCTATTGTTTGCATTTCCGTTGCAGAAGTATTCATACCATTTGAAGTTGCATAATATGTAGCTGAATGCTCTTTCATCATTTCTGGTCTAGTTACTGATAGAGATAAACTGGCTCCTTGATTTATAGTAACACTTCCAATTGGAGGAACTGTTCCTGTAATTGTTGGATTACCAAAACTATTAGTAGTTTGCACTTGAATATAAGCAAATGTTGCACCAAGAGTTAAAAGAATAAGTACAGTTATTGCAACAATCATTGGTAAAATCAATTTTTTATTATTATTATTATTTTTTGTAATATGCTCTAATTCATTATTGTAATTCATATATCCTCCTTATATTATTTTAACCAGTTGCAGTACAATTTAAATTAGATACAGTAAATGTAATTGTTCCTGATGTATTATTTAATTCTGATTGATCTTTATCTTGGCTATTAGTTAATTTAAACCTAGCATAAATTGTTCCTAGTTGAGAAATTGAAAGTCCAGTAAATTGTCCACTTATATTTGTACCATTTGGACTTAAAACTGTACTATTTAAATCATCATTAAAATCATACGTTTGATTAATATTACCATTTGAACTACTACTGATTTCAAGAGTTACAAGATTATTTCCTAAACGCCAAGAATTAGTTAACAAAGTGCCTTCTCCTTTTACGTTAAGTATATAAGTACAAGTAAATACGCCTTCTCCCGAAACTGTTGCAGTCGCAATAGTTTGCATATCTGCTGAAGTAGTACTCATACCACCTGAAGTTGCATAATATGTTGCTGGATTATCCTTCATCATTTGTGGTCTTGATACAGAAAGAGATAAACTAGTTCCAGCATTCATAGTAACATTACCAATGGAAGGAACTGTTCCTGAAATTGTTGGCTCACCAAAATTATTTGTAGTTTGTACTTGAATGTACGCATATGTTGCGCCTAGCGATAAAATAATAAGGGTAGTTATAGCAACAGCCATTGGCAAAATTAATTTTTTATTATTATTATTTTTTGTAACATTATCTGGGTCAATATTATTATAATCCATATTATCCTCCGCTATTTTCTAACTAGTTGCGGTACACTCAAATGAAGTTATGCTAAAAGTAACCGTTCCATTTGTCCCACTTAATGCATATTGATCAACCGTTGAACTATTTTTAAAGAATAATTGAGCTGTTATATTTTTTGGAGAATTTGCACTAATATCTGTCAAAGTACCAGTTACATTTTTATCACTCCATGAGGTATTAAAATCATGTACATCTGGTGTATTCCCATTAATACCTCCATTAACAGTTAATTGTAAAAAACCAGTTCCTTTATTTACAGAATTATTAAAAATATCACCTTGTGCAGTTACAAATAAATTATAGCTACAATTATAGACACCAGGACCAGTAACAGTTGCCGTAGCTATAATTGGTGATTGCTCTTCAGTAGTAGGTCCTGAAGTTGTAGCATAATAAATAGTATCTTGATCTGGTTTAGAAACTTGAGCATATACTAAATTTAAATTTAATTCAGCAGTTTTATTAATTGTTACAGTACCAACTTCATCAATTTTACTAGTAACTAAAAGATTATCAAAATTGTCATTACTTTGGACTAATATATATGCATATGTTGCACCTACAACTAATAAAAGCATAGTAGCTATCGCTACTAATGTAGGAACAATAATTTTTTTATTTATCATACTAAAAAATCCTCCTACTATCTAATATAATTTTATCTTAATATAAAAATTTAGTCAATAAATATTCCAAGTTTTCATAATTTAATGTAAAAAAAAAGTAATGGTTTTACGCAGATGGTGTACAATGGAATTGTGTTACTGTAAAAGTAAAAGTCGCACTTGTATTTGCTAACTTTGATTGATCAACACTTGGACTATTTTTATATTTTAATTGAGCATAAATATTCTTGGTATTAGATGCAGATATACCTGTAACTTTACCAGTTAAATTAACACCTGTTTCAGAATTTATTTGATTACTTCCAGTGTAAGAATTATGAAAATCGAAAGTATCAGTATGTTCACTACCACTTCCATCAAAATGTTGTATTGTTAAAACAAATAAATCTTGACCTAAACCAACCGCATTTTTTGCCATATCTGCAGGACTACCTTTAACATTTAAAGTGTATGTACAATCTACTGTTCCAATTAAACCTTGAATTGTGGCTATTTGTTGAGTATTTGGATTCGTATTAGGTCCAGATGAAGTAGCATAATATGTTTGTTCAGAAGAATTATTTGTTACTTGATCGTATGTTAAAGTCATAGAAATAGAAGTCCCAGAAGTTATTGAAGCACTTCCTGTTAAGGGAATACTAGTTTTAATAGTGTTTGTACCATAAGTAGTATCTGTTCCAACTCTAATATATGCAAATGTGGCACCAATAACAAGTAAACCTAATGTAACAATAGCAACTAACATTGGTAAAATTAATTTACGGCTACGTTCATCCATGTTAACATTCTCCTATCTTACATATTTATAGTATATAATAAGTTAAATTTAAAATCAATAAATTAAAAAAATATTTTGGCTATAATCAGTTAAAAATAAGATTATTATTTACTTTTAATCTATCAGCAAGTGTAGTTAAAAATTCTGAATTGGTTGGTTTATCTCTATTAACATTTAAACTATTACCAAAGATATCTTCCATTAATGATATATCGCCTCTAGTCCAACTTACTTCTATTGCATGTCTTATAGCTCTTTCTACTCTAGTTGGAGTTGTATTAAATTTTTTAGCAATTTCTGGATAAACATCTTTTGTTATATAAGTTATAAAATTATTACTACGATAAACAATTTGAATACCTTCTCTTATATATTGATATCCTCTTATATGAGATGGTATACCTAAATTATGTAATAATTCTGTTAAAACCGCTTCTTGATTAAATTGTTTATTATTTTTATTATTACTATTAAAATCTATTGACATTATTCTTCTTTCTAAACTTAAATAACTTATTGGCTTTAACATATAATAATCTATTCCATATTTATTAGTTTCTTCTAATATTTTATCATCTCTTAAATTAGTAGTTATTATTACCTTCTTATCAATTTTTCTTCTTTTTAATTCTCCAAGAACAAATAAACCATCTAATTTAGGTAAAATTAAATCCATTACAATCATATCAATATCTTTAGAATTATTAATAATATATTGTAAGCCCTCTTCTCCATTATTAACACAAGCTACTACTTTAATTACTTCATGACTACCAAAATACTTCTCAATCTCTTTAGTCATTGTTATATCATTATCAATGACTAAAACATTAATACTTGATTTCATGTTTTTCTCCTTTAAAATAATATTCTTGTACTGCACATGTTTATCATTATAGAAGATTATTTGACAAAAATCTATAGCAAATAATGATAAGTGACGTCAAATTATGTTAATAAATGTCGAATAATGTTATATACAACAAAAAATATGCTTATTTTAGCATATTTTAGGCATTTTCTTTAATATATTCTAAACCATCTAATTTACCATCACAAACATATTCTAAAGTAGCACCACCACCACTTGATAAATAAGTAAAGCTATCTTTAAAGCCAAGATTTATGACAGATGATACACTATCACCACCACCAACATAAACTTTAGCATTACTCTTTTTTAAATCGTATAATAACTTTTCGGTACCTCTACTATAATCATCTATCTCGTATTTACCACTTGTACCATTTAAGAACACTACTTTTATATCATCCATAACAAATGATAATTCAATTAAATTATCATATATTATATCATCATCTTCAATATCATCTATTTCAAGAGCAATCACTGTATCATCTCTATTAACAATAAATTTAGTACTATAATATATTTTATCAGTATAATTATTAATTAATCTTTTAACATTATTTAATACTTCCGCGTCTGTGCTAACTAAACTTTTACCAACATTATATCCCATTACTTTTAAAAAAGTATTTAATAAACCACCTGTTAAAATTAATTTATCACATTTTTTAAGTAAGCCCTCAATAATATTTAATTTATCATCTACTTTAGCACCACCCATGATAACTAAAAAAGGATGTTCTTTATTATTAACAAGTGGTTCTAAATTAACTAATTCTTTTTCTACTAAAAAACCCAAATAAGTAGGTAGGTATTTACTAATACCTGCCGTAGATGAATGAACACGATGCAAAGATGCAAAAGCATCTATGACAAATACATCAGCATAATTACTCCAGTATTTAGCTAGTTCTAAATCATTTTTACTTTCTCTTTTTACAGGTACATCAGTAAATCTAGTATTTTCTACTAAAAAACATTTTTTTTCGAAATTATTAACTTGATCTAAATTAGTGGGATCAATAATAAAATCTAAATCTAAATAATTTTTTAAATATTCATATACTATTCTTAAACTATTCTTTGCTTTATCTTCTTCACTTTTAACACGACCAAAGTGACTTAAAATAATAACTGTATTTTTATTATCGAGTAAATATTTAATCGTATCTAAACTTTTATCAATCTTACTTGAATCAGTTATTTTATTATCTTTTACTGGAACATTAAAATCACATCTTAATAATACTTTTTTGTTTGTAATATCTTCTTTACTTAAATATTTCATAATATTACCTACTTTCTTCTTATAGTAATTATAATATAATTGTTTTAGAACAAAAAGTAAAACTCAATAATTAAAATTATTTTGTTTTCCTTCTAAATGCCTCACGGCCTTTATTTCCTACTTCATTGGATTTTACTCCTCCATAGGCCATATTTCCGATAGTCGCTACCGTACTTCTTTATTTTTTTAAATATAATTTTGTATTATTCCTTCATGCATTATGTTTATACTTGCATTTAAATCTCTCTATTTCCATTCTAAATTTATAAGCTCGATTAATTAACATAATTCATAACCCCTTTGCATTTAAATTATAACATACATTTGTTTGCAATTCAACATTTTTTTATAAGCTTTTTTGCTTTTTTAGAAAATTTATAAGATTCATTTAAAATAGAATAAATGGTATCATGAACATCCTTAAATAAGATATCAATCATTTCATCGAAGAAAAGAAGAAAAATTTTCGGTAAGATAATATATATCTTGCCTTTTTGCTTGCTTGTTCTTTCTTCTTCGCCATTTGTTTGCTTATTTTATTCGATATTTTTGTTGTATGACTTTCTTATTATATAAAAAAGATGTTTATTTTTTCTCTAAAACTCTTGGCTTACTAATGATATCTTGAAGACCATCTTGCATAATTTTTTCTAAATCAATTATTCTTTCTTTAAGTATATTAGACATCATACTTTCATCAATATTCTTTATTTTTTCTAAAAATATTTGATTATTTATATCATTATAGTTAATTATATCATATGGTATATTTAATTTTTTAGCTAAATATAAATATAAAGAATATCCATACATACTTTTTGGAAAATCTTCACGATGAATATCATAATAATGGAAAAAATCATTAGCCATTAAATTAACTATTATTAGTTTATCTTGTTGCATACCTTATCCTTTCTATTTTTTAATTAACTTATATGCTAATCCATTACTTTCGGGCATAGTTAAATGAATACTACTATAATCACCAGCAAATATTCTAAATAATGCTCCACCTATTTCATTATCAAACACCGTTTTTAAACCTCTTGCTCCACTATTAAGTTCATAAGCTTTTCTAGCAATATAATCTGTAAATCCATCATCATAAGTAATTTCTATATTCATTGAATCAAATAAAGCTTTATAAGTTTTATAAGGACTTAAATCAGATTCTAAAAATATCTTTTTTAAATCATCTATACTTAAAGCATTCATTGCTACATATTTAGAAACTCTTCCCATAAGTTCTCGCATAATACCATAATCTACAAAATCTTTAGTAGTTAATTTATCATATTCATTATCTTTTTTGATATTATCAAATGCTCCAAGTAAGATAATTGTTAATTGTGATGTATTAAATTTTAATCCATCTGTATAGAAAGTATGACCATCTAAAACTTTTAAAAGAGATCTTTGAACACCAATTCTAGAAACATGATCATGATATGAATTCTTTCCCTCGGCTAATTTATCAAATTCATCAATAACTAATATACCTTTTTGTGCTTTCTCTAAATCTTTATCTGCTGCTAAATATAAATCATTAAACATCGAAGTTATATCTCTTCCAATATAACCAGTTTCTGTAAAATCTGGGGCGTTCTCAATAACCATTGGTACATTATAATATTTCGCTATTTGATTAATTATTTCTGTTTTACCTGTACCTGTTGGACCATATATAATTAAATTTTCTTTTAATTTATTTACTACTCTTTCTTCTAAATTCAAACTAATTGCTTGTCTATTTTTAAAAAGAGAGGTTAATATTTGCATAATTTGATTATCTTGAGAAATAATTGTTTTTCTAATATTTTCATAGATATTACCAATATTAGAATTAGAATTTAATAAAGATGAATCATATTCTTTATTTTGATTATTTTTAATTTTATTTATTATATCTTTATCTTCTATTTTATAAAATTCATCATATTTAGAATTGTAAGTATAAAATGAATTTAAGTTACATGTATACCAACTCCTGAATACATTCAAATCCAAAACATTATTATTTGCTGCAAGAAGATTTGCTATTGTTCGAAATCTTCTTACCACTAGATTGTAATTATCTCTAATTCCTTTTTTAAATGTTTGACCTAAATACTTTCCAGATAAAATCAAAAATCGTTCATCACTGACATTAAACACAATATCTGCGCCAAAAACAGCATCAATTGGTTCATAATAGACAAATTTTTTATCATCAATAATTGCTGTTTTTCTTTCCATTATATATGCAAGTCCAACTAAATTAAAAACATCATTCATTATAATTCTTCCTCACAATGCTATATAATAACATAACAATTTAAAAAAATGAAGTATTAACTCCATTTTAACCTTTTTTATTACTATACCAAATTAAATGATCAAAACCATTCCTACTAATTATTTTTGAACCTTTTCCATAACTTTCTATAACTTTTTTAATTACTTCCTGATATTTACGATAATAATCAAGAATTTCATCCCAATCTTTTAAATTTGTTAATTCCTTTTTTTCAAATTCAATATTATATTTATCAGTATATTTTTTTAAGCTACTATTAACAACTTCATCATAAATAGAATATAAATCGGCGTATTTGGCATCACAATCATCTTTATCATCCGTATCATAGAAAAGGACAAAACTTACATAATGACAAAATTTTGTTGCTAAAGATAAATATCTTTTTTGTAATCCTTCACAAAAAATTTTAATTAACTCATAATTACATTCTTCAGAATTTTTACTTGGTTCTTTTAAAGCATCAGCTAATTTATCATAATCACTATATTTATCCACAATTTTACATGCTATTTTACCTATGTCATTTAATGAAACCCGAGTACTATTTTCACTATTTATTTTTCTTAAGATTAAAAGTATTAAATATGGATACATATATTTATTATCTTCATGTGTTTTATATTTTTTTAAAGCTTTTATATAATAAACTGATGAATACTCATACTTTATATTTTTTATATCATTATATTTTTTATATATTTCTATTAAATCTTCAACTTTTGTATTATTATCTTTTAAATGTTTTCCTAATTCCTCTTTATATTTTTCGTCTAAATAACCTTCAAATTTAGTTTCTTTATTTAAATTTTTTAAGTCAATAAATTGAGGATAATCAGGATTATATCTTAGCATTGTTTCTACTTTTTGAACATTCTCTGTTGTTAGAGCAATTATTCCATTCTCTTTATCATCAAATTCTAACTCAAAACTATTAATATTTAGTTCGTCATTTAATGGGTCTTTAATACTTGGCATTATTATTCTCCTTTATTATTACAAAAATGAAGCATTAACTCCATTTTATATTTTTTAAATTATAATCTAACATATTATAAATATCACCATCTAATATTTTATCTGGATCATTATTTTCATAATTACTACGATTATCTTTAACTAGTTTATATGGCTCTAATATATAACTTCTTATTTGACTACCAAAATCAATATTCTTTTGATTTTCTTTTAATGCATTCTTTTTTTCATCTTGTTCTTTTAAATATATTTCATATAATTTATTTTTTAACATTTTTAAAGCCATTTCTTTATTCTTAAGTTGACTTCTTTCTACTTGGCAAGATACTACTATTTTACTTGGTAAATGGGTAATTCTTACCGCTGAATTAGACGTATTTACTGATTGACCACCAGCTCCACTTGAATGATAAACATCTATTTTTAAATCTTCTTCTTTAATTTCAATATTTGGAGTATCATTAAATTCAGGAGTAACTGTAACTGATGCAAAAGATGTATGACGTCTTCTTCCAGCATCAAATGGACTAATTCTTACTAAACGATGAACACCATTTTCTCTTTTTAAGTAGCCATAAGCATTTTCACCCTTAATTAGAATAGTTGCTGACTTAATTCCAGCTTCTTCACCAGCACTTTCATAAATTAATTCATAATTGTAATTATATTTTTCACAAAATCTTTCATACATTCTTAAAAGCATTGATGCCCAATCACAAGATTCTGTACCACCTGCTCCAGGATGTATTTCTAAATAACAATTTAAATTATCATATTCGCCATTTAAATGAGTTTCTTTTTCTAAAGCACTTACTTTATTTTTAATACTTTCTAGTTCTTTATTAAATTCATCTTCATTTAGTTCATCTTGTAATAATTCTAAAGTATTTACTTCTTCTAATAAACTATGATAATTATTAACTTTCTTTTTTAAATTACTATACTCACTATTTACTCTACTCGCTTCTTCATAATCGTTCCAAAAATTTTCCATATTAATTTTATTTTCTAATTCTTTAATTCTACTTTCTAATTTTGAAATGTCAAAGAGACCTCCCAATAACTAGTATATCATTCTTTATATCATCAATCATTTTATCATTAAAACCTTTCTTTAATTTTTAATAACAAGTGTTTCCAAATTTATTATTTAGTTATACTTCTAATTTGTGATATTTCTCCTTCACTATAACTAATATTTATTTTATCATTTATACTTAAGAATGGTAATAAGTATTTATTTACTTTAATATCTACATAATATAAATTATTATCAGTATCAGTTATATAATACATTGTATTACTATCAATAACTGCATTTGTAATTTTTTTAATTGTTATTTCTTTAGTTTTTAAATTACTTTCATCAACTGAATTATTTTCACTTAAATATTTTTCTTTAGCAGCTTCTATACCTAATGAGGCATCACTTACTACTACTTTTTGATAGTCAGCGACATCAATAAAAGCATACATTTTTACTAAACCAGCATTATCTTTTAAACTTAATAAATATGTTGGTTTATTATTTAAATTAATTAATAATGGGAATGATGCTTCATATTCTTTTTCTTGAACAAGTCCCTCAGCAGAAGCCATAGCACTATATTCTTCAGCACCTGGACATAAATAATAATTAGTTTCTTTTGTTCTTAAATTAACTAAGACAAAGCCCAAATTAGATTCATCACTAGATACAGATGTTATACCTGTATATAAATAAACATCATCATCCATAACTAAATAATTATAACCATCGGTCGTATTAATTACATCTTTTTGACCAAACATAGAGTTAAAGAAACCATTACGATATTCACCCCAGTTATCAATTTGTTCAATAATTAAATCAGCACTATACAAATGATCTACCCATGTTGGTATATCTTCTTTCTTATATTTTTTACTTTCACCAGTTATGGGATCTAGAATAACTGCACCCGTTATTTCTTTTTTTAAACCTACACCAGTATATTTAATGGTAGGTACTATCCAGTAAGGATTACCTTCATTATCAATTTCAAAAGTTTCTTCATCAAAAATAGTTGTTGGATAACTAATTCTTAATTTACGATATAAATTTTCAAAAAAATAAGCACTAGGTAAATATTTCATACCTTT
This sequence comes from uncultured Bacilli bacterium, assembly GCA_947632205.1. Lineage (GTDB taxonomy): Bacteria > Bacillota_I > Bacilli_A > RF39 > UBA660 > SIG200. Next base: position 31,350 of record CANROK010000002.1, on the reverse strand, counting down.
TTGAAGCGTTACTAAACTAGATGAACCATCAACTGAATTTACTTTAATATATCCTTTTACTCCTTCATCTCTATTAGCAAAATATTTAATTATCCCCGCATATTCTAAAGGAGTTACTCTAATAATTTCATTATTATAATTAATTTGTGTATATAAATCACTAACATAAAATTGACTAACCCAAGTTGTAAATTCACCCATCTTCCGATCACCAAGTTTTTCACTACTATCTTTATCAATAAGTGGTGTCTTTGTAAAATCAACGGGAGCTACATCTGTAACAAATTCATGATTTTCAGATACTTTTATTCTTTCGCTATACTTTTTAGCATTAAATATTGGTGAACATACAATATTAGTAATAACAATAACTATTAATATTACTCCTAAAATTACAGGTAAAATAGTATGTATTTTATCAAATTTAAATATTCTATTTCTTTCAAACATATTTTTTAAAAACAACGATATTACATAATAAAAGATAGAAACGGTAAAAATATAAAACCAAAACAATGGGCTAGTTATATTAAGTGGTGGTAAAACCAGATAATAAAAAACTAAAATAAATAATAAGGTAATAAACCCAACTAATAAATTCTTTTTCATATTAACACTTCCTAGTTATATTCTATCATAAATTAGATTAAATTATATATAAAAAAAACAAGACCTATGCTTGTTCTTTATCAAAACCATATTTCTTATTGAATTTTTCAATATTTCCAGTTTTCTTAGCTTTTCCTTGGGTACCAGTATAGAATGGATGACATTCACTACAAACTTCAACATGAATCTCATCTTTTACAGATTTAGTTTTAAATGTTGCACCACATGCACATTTAACAACTGCATCTTTAACTTCTGGATGAATATTTGCTCTCATAATATCTCCTTTCGCCATACTACTTTATAATAGTATAGTAACTTTCGTTCTTAAGTATTATATCATATAATTTAAATACTGCAAGTACATTTTTTTATTTTTTTATTTCCAATTAATAATATGAAAAAATGTTAATAACTATTTAATTATCAACATTATTTTTTTATAGTTATAATATATTTAATTTCATTATCTGATTCATCAGTTAAAACATTAATTTCATAATTGTTAAGATTCAAATCTTCTTTTAGCTTTTCTATTAAACTATTAGCAATACTCATATCTTTAGTAATTTTAGCACTTTCAGGGACAAAATCTAACATTTCAACATCATCATTTGCTTCATTAATAGGTAAAGTAAAAGTTTCATTAATTTTATCATTAGTACTCATATTAGCTTCTTCATCTTCTAAGAAATTAAAGAATTTATTAGGAATTGGTTTTTCTTCAATATTTAAATCACTAAATATATCTTTTTTATCATTTATTTTCTTTTCTTCATTTAAATTAACTAAAGGAACATCATTACTATTAATATTATTATTCATACTCTCTTTCAGTCTATTATCAAGTTCTTTGACTGTCATCCTTTCATCTAATATTTTTTTTAACCATGTATTTTGTTCATCTTGATCTTTTATCTGTAATAAACTTCTAGCATGTCTTTCAGATATTTTGTTTTCCATTAAGGCCTTTTGAACTTCATTAGATAATGATAATAATCTTAATTTATTTGAAATAGCCGATTGACTTAGCCCCATTTTTTTAGCAAGGTCTTCTTGAGTTAAATACCCTTTTTCTAATAAACTTTCATAAGATTTAGCTTCTTCAATAGCGGATAAATCTTTTCTTTGAACATTTTCAACTATTGCTGCTTGGGCACTTTTTTCATCAGACATTTCGGTAACAACGGCTGGAACTGAGGTAAGTCCTGCTAACTTAGCAGCTTTATATCTTCTTTCGCCAGCGATTATTTCAAATTTTTCACCAAGCTTTCTTACAACAAGAGGTTGAATAATGCCATGTTCTTTGATCGAGCTTGCTAATTCATTTAAAGATGAGTCGTCAAAATTTAATCGTGGTTGAAAACGATTAGGTATAATATCTTCAATAGGTATATTTAAAACTTGTGATTCTGTTTTCACACTCATCAGCCACCTTTACCTCTACTTTTAATTCTATCCCATTTAATTCTTTTTTACAAGTGGCTTTTTTAAAATTTTATCATATGTTCTTAAATTATCTAGCCCACTATTTTCTAATTTTCTTATAATAATTATATTTCTTAATCCTTCATTTTTATATAAATCAAATGTTATTATTTTTTCTACTACACTATGAAGGACACTAATTGTATCTAAAGCATCTGCATATTCATTATCAATATTTGCCTTTAATGGTAAAAAATAACCATCTTTTTTAACAAGAGGTATTGCTAGTTCGTTAAGTATTCTTAAACTAGCTACAGCTCTTCCTGTTACTAAATCAAATTTATTTAAATTATCTTTAGCATAATCTTCAACTCTTTTATTAACTACTGTTACATTTAAATTTAATTTTTCTGATAAACTTTCTAAAAATTTAGTTTTCTTATTATTAGAATCTAGTAAAGTTACAGAAATATTTGGATAAAATATTTTTATAACCATTCCTGGGAAACCAGCCCCACTGCCAATATCAAGTAAATTATTAATATTATTTAAATCAATTGCTTTAATTATCGTTAAAGAATCATAAAAATGTTTTAAATAAATATCCTCATCATTGGTAATTCTTGTTAAATTAGTATATTCATTATATTCTTTTAAGTATTCTTTATATATTTCTAATTTATCTAACATATCGCTAGTATAAACAATATTTAATTTCGTAATTTCTTTAATAAATTCATCTTTAGTCATTGTTATACTCCTTTTTTAAATATATAGATAATATAGTTATATCACTTGGATTAACTCCACTTATTCTTGAGGCCTGAGCTATTGTTTTTGGTCTTATTTCACTTAGTTTTTGTCTTGCTTCACTAGCTAAATTTTTAATTTTTGTGTAATCGATATCTAAAGGTATTTCTTTTTCTTCAATCTTTTTTAATTTATCACTTTCTTTTATAGCTTTATTTATATAGCCATCATACTTAGTTAATATTTCTACTTGTTCTAATACATCTTCTGGATAATTAAATTTATGATATTTATTTAAAAATTTAAAAGTTATCTCTGGTCTTTTTAATAATTCTTCATAAGTTAAATTCTTTAAAGGAATACTATAATTATTATTTATAAAATCTTGTTTAATATTTTCATTAATGACAAGTTTATTATTTTTAATTTCTTCTTCTAATTTAATAATATTCTCTTTTTTCTTTTGTAATCTTTCATATTGTTCAGAAGAAATAGTATGATATTTATAAGCAATATCTCTAAGTCGTAAATCAGCGTTATCATGTCTTAATATTAATCTAAATTCCGCTCTACTTGTAAGCATACGATATGGATCTTTTATTCCTTTGGTTACTAAATCATCAATTAAAACCCCAATATATGCCTCATTTCTTTTTAATATTAATGGTTCATTATTAAGAATCTTTTGGACAGCATTAATACCAGCGATTAAACCTTGGCCAGCAGCTTCTTCATAACCACTTGTACCATTAATTTGACCTGCTGTAAACAAATTATTAATAATTTTATTTTCTAAAGATGGATACATTTGTAATGGATTTATAGCATCATATTCAATAGCATAGGCATACTTAGTTATTTTAGCACTTTCTAGTCCTTCTAAACTATGAACTAATTTTTCTTGAACATCGGTTGGCATACTTGTAGAAAATCCTTGTAAGTACCACTCATCATAATAAATACTTTCTGGTTCTAAAAATAATTGATGTCTTTCTTTATCACTAAATCTAACTATTTTATCTTCAATAGATGGACAATATCTAGGACCAGTTCCTGTTACATAACCACCATACATAGCAGATTTAGTTAAATTATCTCTAATAATTTGATGAGTATTTTCATTTGTATATAAAAGATAACACTTTTGTTGGTTATTTATATCATATACTGGTTTAATATCATGACTAAAAGTATAATAAGTATCATCACCAAGTTCTTCTTTTAATTTACTAAAATCGATACTATCTTTAGCTATTCTAGGTGGAGTTCCTGTTTTTAGTCTAATTATTTCTAAACCATATTCTCTTAATTTATCACTTAAAGTATTACTTCTTCCTTCTCCATGTGGTCCTTCATCTTTTTTCGTACTACCTACTAATATTGAAGATTTTAAATATGTACCTGTTGTTAAGATAACCGTTTTACTAGTTATTTTGGTATTATCACTTAAGATAACACCTTTAACAACATTGTTTTCAATTATTAAATCTTCAACTAAACCCTCTTTTATTTCTAAATTAGGATTACTCTCTAAATATTCAAGCATAACTTTAGGATATACTCTTTTATCAGCTTGGCATCTTAAGCTTCTTACAGCTGGACCTTTAGAATTATTAAGCATTTTTATTTGAAAATGACTTTTATCTGCCACAATACCCATAAGTCCCCCAAGAGCATCAATTTCTCTTACAATTATACCCTTTGCTACTCCCCCAATTGAAGGATTACATGGCATATCAGCAATATTTTTTTTATTCATAGTTAAAAGAAGTGTCTTCATTCCTAGTTTGGCACTTATATTTGCCGCTTCACAACCAGCGTGTCCACCACCTACTACTATTACATCATACATAAAATCACTACTTTCCTACACAAAAATTACTAAATAGTATATCTAATAATTCATCTTGATAAACTTCTCCTGTTATTTCTCCTAAATAATTCCAAGCATTAGTTATATCAATTTCTACCATATCAATTGGCATACAATCTAAATTATTAAGAGCACTTTCTATACTATCTAAAGCTTTCTTCAATAAATCTATTTCTCTTATATTAGACATATAAGTCATATCATTTAACATAATATTATCTAAATTTAATTTTTCTTTTATCGCTTTTTTTAAATTATCAATACCATCATAATCAATCGTATTTCCTAATATATAATTGTCTTTTATTTCTAATTTGTTAGGTAAATCACTTTTATTAACAAATATTATTCTTTTATTTTCTGGAATTACATTAATAAGTTCTTCATCTTCTTTCGTTAATTCTTCACTATTATTTAATACTACAATTACTATATCAGCACTATCTATGGCTTTCTTACTTTTCTCTACCCCAATTTTTTCTACTACATCACTAGTTTCTCTTATACCTGCTGTATCAATAAAGTTAAGTTCAAAACCATCTAAAGTCATACTTCCCTCAACGATATCTCTAGTAGTTCCAGGAATTTCTGTAACAATGGCTTTTTCTTCATCTAAAAATTTATTTAGAATACTACTCTTTCCGGTATTAGGTCTTCCTATTAAAGCAATATTAATGCCATTATTAATTAATTTAGCATTCTTAGTATTTTTTAATATTTTATTTATTTCTTCTTTTACTTTATCTAACGCTGGTTTTAATACTTCATTCGTAATTACTTCAATATCTTCATATTCTGGATAATCAATATTTACTTCAATATTAGCCATTAATTCTCCAATATTATTTCTTAATGATTTAATCTTATTATATAGATCACCTTTTATATTATTTAAGGCAACTTTTCTAGCTAAATCACTTTTAGCATTTATTAAATCATTAACCGCTTCGGCTTTCGTTAAATCAATTCTACCATTTAAAAAGGCCCTTTTCGTAAATTCTCCTGGTTCAGCAAGCCGTGCCCCATGCTCTAAAACTAATTCTAAAATTCTATTAGTAGTATTTATTCCCCCATGCGAATTAATTTCTACTATATCTTCCATTGTATAAGTTTTAGGGGCTTTTAAAATACTTACTAATACTTCATCAATTAATTCATCTTTATCATATATATATCCATAATTTATAGTATTACTTATAACTTTATCTAAATCTTTACCTTTATATATTTTCTTTATAATATTAAAAGCATCTTTACCACTAATTCTAATTATCGAAATAGCTCCAACTCCTTTAGCAGTTGAAATTGCACATATAGTATCTTCCATAGATAACCACCCGGCAATATATTAGCACAAATTATAATTAATTGCATTAAAAAAATGGTAACTAAATTACCATCTTAACATTTTATAATTTATTTAATTCTCTATTTCTAACTAAATTATTTTTATATTTTAATTTAATATTATCTATAATTTGGCAAATAATACTAAGATTATTTTCACCATCTATTAGTGGAAGATCAACATCAAAATATTCATTTACTGAATTTTTAAAATCATATTTTGCTACTTTAAGTTCTTTAAAATCTAATAAACTATCTTTTACTACAGTTATTTCACCAAATTGATATACACAATCATTATCTATAAAATGAATACCAAATTTTGGTAATAAAGTATTTTTTATTCTTATTTTATCATTTATAAAATCAATTGATACAGAACAACAATGTCTTTCCCTAAACCAAAATACAACATTAAAATTATCAAAGTATAAATAAACATATGTACATTTATGATACTCTTCATATTTTAATTCAATATTATTTAATATATAATCATCTTTTAAAAAGAAAGATAAATATAAATTTAAATGATAATTAATCATTTCTTTACAATCATCATATATTAAATTATCATTTATGTAATTTTTTACCTTTTCTAACATAACCAAACCCTCTTAATATTTATTTTTCTAATTTTAATTTCATTTCATCAAAATTATTATCAATTGTATTATCATTAGCATTTAGACTATTTATTACGTTTTCCAGATTTTTTTGTTCTTGATTTAGTAAGTTTTGTATTTCTAATTTTAAAGATTCTATATCAGCTAATTTTTGTGCTTTTTTAGTTGTTAAAGATTTAATTTCTTTATCAATTTTATATAAATTTACTTCCAATTCTCCTGCATTATCAATTTTAAGATTTTTAAGATGATCTTGAATCATTTCATTCAAACTTAATTGAGGATATAATCTTGAAAGACTAAATATAAATATTTTAAAAAGATCGATATTTCTTGCATTACATAAACGTTCTCTAGTTGTTCCTTTAGTTTCTTCTAATTTTTTTAAATCACTATCAATTAATGAAATACTTTCTTCTTCTATTTTTATATTAGCATTAATTTCACTAATTTTTTTGAAATTTTCTATATTTTCTTGTAATTTATCTATACTTAATTTTGTATAATTATCCATAAAACCTCCGTGATATTTATTATTTTTTTAATTTTAATTTCATTGTATCAAAATTACTATTTAACTTATTATCAAATGTATCTATATCCATAATTTTTTGATTAATAGCATTATCTCTAGCATTTAATATATTTGAAACTTCTTCAATATTCGTTTGTTCTTGATTTAATAAGTTTTGTATTTCTTCTTTTAAAGATTCTATATTAGCTAATTTTTGTTCTTTTTTAATTTTTAAAGATTTAATATCTTCATCAATAGTTTTTATCATATCTTCTAATTCTTCTTTTGTATAAGTGTTATCTTTAAAATTTTTTTTAAGACAAAAATAGCTTGGAATAGTAGCTGCTAAGAAAACTAATTGAAGAAGTAAACTAAAAAATAAATTCTCTTTTAAAGGCAATAGGCCTGCAGAAACTGTAACTTCAACAAGATTAACAAATATTAATCCACCAACAAATGCACAAGCATGGATTAATAATAAAGTTTCAACTAATTTTTTATGATTTTTTTTATAATTGTTTAATTTAAATATTTTATCATTAATTCTATCTCTATCATTTTTTATTTCTATTAATTCACTATCTATTTTTGAAATATTTTCTTCTTCTATCTTTAGATTAGCATTAATATCACTAATTTTTTTGAGATTCTCTATATTTTCTTGCAATTTATCTATACTTAATTTTGTATAATTATCCATAAAACCTCCGTGATATTTATTATTTTTTTAATTTTAATTTCATTTCATCAAAATTATTATTTAATTCATAATCAAAAGTAAGTATATCCACAATTTTTTGACTAATTACACTATCTTTAGAAATATTTTTTTGTTCTTGATTTAATAAGTTTTGAATTTCTTCTTTTAATGATTCTATATTAGCTAATTTTATTGACTTCTCATTAATTAAAGTTTTATTGTTTTCCTCAAGGATATTTAATTTATCTTCTAATTCTTCTTTTGTATAAGTGCTATCTTTAAGATTTTTAATATAATAATTATAATTTGGAATAGTGCCTACTAATATAATTAATTGAAGAATTAAACTAAATAATAAAGTATATATTAAAGGAAATGAAGCAATATAATAAAAACATACTAATCCTCCTACAAAGATAAAAGTATGGATTGCTAATAAAAATCTTACAAATTTATTATGATTTTTTTTATAATTTTTTAATTTAAATATTTTATTATTAACTTCATCTCTATCTTTTTCTACTTTTATTAATTCACAATCTATTTTAAAAATATTATCCTCTTCTATTTTTATATTCTTTTCAATTTCTCTAAATTTCTTCAAATTTTTAGGATTTTCAATTAATAAATCAACATTTAATTTGCTATAATTATCCATAAAACCTCCTTGATTCTTACTATTCTGGTTTAATAATTACATGTCTATTTGGTTCTTCGCCTTCACTAATTGTACTTACACCTTTAAAGTTAGTTAAAGCATTATGGATTATTCTTCTATCATAAGCATTCATATTTTCTAAGTGTACTTCAACTTTTGTTCTAACTACATCTTTAGCTAAATTTTTAGCAAGTCTTTCTAGTCTTCTTTGTTGTTTTTCACGATAATCTTCAACATCTAAACATAAATAAGGATGAATATTAAATGCTGTATTAAGTTTTTGTTTAACAATAACTTCTAAAGCTTTTAAAGTATTTCCACCTTTACCTATAATAACTGGATTATTATCAGAATAAATTTTTACATACATGCTATCTTCACGCATTTTTGTTTCAAAATTAACTTTTAATCCCATATTAGTAAGTAATTCTTCTAAATATTCTTTTATGTAATTTAATATTTCACTTTTTAAATAAGCAGTTACTTCAAATACAACATTTTTATTAAATAAACCATTCTTTTTTTCAGTGTAGTGATAATAAAAATCATCTTTAGTAACATTATTTTCACTACAAATACTTTCTAATACCTCTTCTAATTCTTTTCCTTCTTTAACTATTATTTCCATATTTAAGACCTCTTTTAACTTCTAATTTATCTTTTATTTTATTTTTATTATTTTTATTTTTCTTATCTTTATCTACTCTCTTATCATTAGATAGACGTTTAAATATAAAGGTTTGAACAGCTATAAAGGCATAAGTAACTATCCAGTAAAAGGCAAGGGCTGTTGATAATGAGAATGAAGTTAGTGTTATCATTATAACCATTATCGTCGTCATTGAATTCATTTGATTAGCCATTTCTTTATTGTCAGTTAATTGTGCCGTTGAATTCATTGAATATTTAAATGAGAAGTATGTTGATAATGCAATCATAACAATTAATAATAAGTATAAATAATTACCATGAGAAAGTCCTACATAAGGAGTCATTCCTAAATTAAATCCGAGTAACTTATCTTCAAAGATGGCTGGTACTCTATTTATTGCTTGTAAGAAAGCAAAGAACAATGGTAATTGTAAAAATGAAATTAGACAACCAGACATTGGTTTCACATCATATTTCTTATAAACCCCCATCATTTCTTGACTCTTCATCATTAATGAATCTCTATCTTCTCTACCACGATATTTATATTCAATTTTTTGCATCTCTTGTTGTACTTTTTGCATGTTCTTACTTTGTTTTTGGGTTTTATAAGCAAATGGTAAAAGGATTATTCTTATTAATAAACCAATTAATATTAAGGATATACCCATGTTACCAATTACATTTCCTAATTTTAATATTAAATAGGCAAGTGGTTTTACAAAAATCATTTCCCATAATCCAGAAGATTTATTTGAATTAAGTTTAAATTTACTACAAGTAGGAAGTTTACTTAAAGATATTTTTAATTGATCATCATATTGTTCATATACTTTATATAATTCTGAACTTTCTTCTGGTTTACATAATATATTATTAGGTAAACTTTGACCAGTTTCTTCATATTGAACTATTTTCTTATCTTTATCTTTAATATAATTACTAGCTCCACATCCACTTGTTAAAAAAATCATAATAATTAATACTACTGCTAATATTTTATTTTTCATATATTTCTCCTTTATTGTTTAATAAATCTACTAATTGCTTTTCCATATCTTGATATGATAACTTTAGTAGTTCCTTATTAATTATTATAATATAATTATGATAATTTGGAAATAGTTTAAAATTATTTGTTATGATATTTCTTATTTGTCTTTTTATTTTATTTCGTATTACAGCATTACCTATTTTTTTACCAACAGCAATGCCATAATTATTTTTAATAAAATCTTTTTTCATACCATAAATAAAAAAATATTTATTATTAATTTTTATACCTTTGGCTATTATTTCATTAAACAATTCATTAGATTTAACTACATCTCTTTTTTTCATATTAAAAAAACACGTAAGAAACTACTTAGTTAATTCCTTACGCCCTTTCTTTCTTCTGGCATTTAAAACTTTTGATCCTTTACGTGCAAAGAATCCACATGTTTTAGCTTTTTTTCTTTTATTTGGTTGATAAGTTATTTTCATTTTAAAATCCACCTCTTTCTTTTTAGCGTTCTTATTATAATATTAAATGATAGATGATGTCAAGAAATTTAAGGTTTTAAAGCCAAAAACAATTAATTATAAAATTGTTATTATCATTTTTAGAATAACATTTAATTTTTATTATTATAATTAATGTTAATAAAATATTTAATATATTTAAAAAATGTTAATAACTTTTTGTTAAAAAGTCCGAAATAACGAGAATTTTTTATCTTATTAACATTTTTAACATTATTTAAACAAACATTTTTTTAAAGTTAATAAAAAAATGTTGAAAATGTTGAAATTTGTGTGTATTATAGATTTTATCTAAAAAAAGTTATGTTGAAAGTTTGTTAAAAAAAATTTTAACTTGTATAATAATTTTATTTAAGTTAAAATGAAATTGAGATATTTTTAGATAGCGGGGTGAGGTATGGAAACACACGAATTTTTTAAAAAATTTCTGTCATTAATAAGTGAAAAAGTTAGTGCCGGTTCTTATTCTGTATGGTTTAGTAATTTAAAAATTATTGATATTAAAGATAATGAAATAATTATTCAAGTACCTCTTCAAGCTCATAAAACTTTATTAAAACAACAATATATGGATATAATTGATGAAGTTACAGTTAATTTATTAGGTAAAACCTATGAATATACTTTTTTAACTGAAGATGAAATTAATACTAATAATGATATTTTAAATGTTTTAAATGATTCAGATAATAAAGACATTAAATTAGAATGGGATACTAATTTAGATCCAGGAATGAATTTTGATAATTTTATTGTTGGAGAATCGAATAGATTAGCATTTGTATCAGCCATTAATGTAGCCCAATCACCTAGTACTATTAATAATCCATTATTTATTTATGGAAGAAGTGGAATTGGAAAAACCCATTTAATGTATGCAATTGGTAATTATATTCATGAACATTCTAATAAAAAAGTATTGTATACCACAAGTAATGATTTTAGAGATGAATATGTCGAAATATCTAAAAAGGAAAAAGGTAAAGAAACAATTGAATATGCTAATAATTTTAAAAATAAATATCGTAATGTTGATGTCTTATTAATAGATGATATTCAATTTTTAGTAGGAAATGAAGGTACTCAACAAGAATTTTTTCATACTTTTGAAGCATTATATAAAGCCAATAAGCAAATTATTATTTCTAGTGATCGAAGTCCTGATGATTTAAAAAAGATTGAAGATCGTCTGCGAAGTCGATTTACTTGGGGATTACCTGTAGATATTTATCCTCCTGACTTTACTTTAAGATGTGATATTATTAAACAGCATCTTGAGAAATCTAGTATTAAAAATAAAATTAATAAAGATGTAATAGAATATATAGCCAATGCTTGTCCAAATGATGTAAGACATATTATTGGAACAATTAATAGATTACTTGCATATACCGCGATGATGCGACCAAAAGTAATTAATTTAGATTTTGTAATAGAAGCTATAAAAGATTATGTTTCAACTAACATATATCAAGATAATACAATATCGCATATTCAAAAAGTAGTAGCAGATTTCTACAAAATTACAGTTGAAGATTTAAAAAGTAAAAAAAGAAGTAATAATATTGCCTGGCCAAGACATATTGCTATGTATCTTTGTCGAATAGAAACAGAAGAAAATTTATTAAAAATTGGCCAAGAATTTGGGGGTAGAGACCATTCTACAGTAGTAGCTAGTTGTGAAAAAATTAAAAATGAATTAATAACTAATAATACTTTAAATGATACAATTAAAGAAATAAAAGCAAAGTTATAAATATGTTGAAAATCACAAAGTTATTAACAGCAAATTTCTTAATATTTTAAAGAAAATAAAAGTTATTAACATTTTCCACATTATAATAATAATAATTAATATAAAATAGAAAGAAGGAAGAATATGAAATTTATTATTGATAAAAATATTTTACTAGAAGCTCTTACAAATGTATCTAGAGCAATTGGAACAAGAACAACTATTCCTATATTAAATGGTATTAAGCTTGATTTAGATGAAACAGGTCTTAGTTTAATGGCAAGTGATTCTGAACTTACGATAAGAGTTAAAATAGACGAAAAAGAAATTAAGAAAATTGAAAAAACAGGAAGTATGATTATTCAAAGTAAATATATATTAGATATAATTAGAAAGATGCCAGCCGAGATTATTAATTTTGAATCTGAGGAAGATAGTAAATTAAAAATATATACTGATAATAATGAATTTAATTTAAATTGTTATGATATTAATGATTATCCAAATATTACTTTAGAAGAAAGTAAAGAACCAATAGAAATAAAAGATGAAATTTTAAAAAATATTATAAATGAAACATCATATGCTGTTTCTAATCAAGAAGTAAGACCTCTACTTACTGGTATTAATTTAAAAATAAATGGAGATATTCTAGAATGTATTGCAACAGATTCATATCGTCTTGCTAAAAAGAATATAAAATTATCTAAGCCAGTTAATACAGCAATTAATATTGTAATTCCAGGCAAAAGTATTATAGAACTTGAAAAAATGTTAGATAATGAAGAAGATGTTGTTATGCATATATTTAATAATAAAATATTATTTAAGTATAAAAATATTGAATTTCAAACAAATTTATTAAGTGGAACATATCCTGATACAAGTAATTTTATTCCTAATGAATTTGCTTATATGATTAATTTAGATTTAAAAGCGTTTAATGATGCTGTTGATCGGGCTTCTTTATTAGCAGTTAATAGAGATAAAAATATTGTTAAAGTATTAATTGATAATAAAATAATGACTATTTTTTCTTCCTCAAGTGAAATTGGTAAAACTGAAGAAAAATTATCAATAGATTGTAGTAATAAAGAAAAATTAGAGATTGCTTTTAGTTCTAGATATATGTTAGAAGCATTAAGAGTAATAAAAGAAGATAGTATATTATTATTAATTAATAGTGATGATAAACCAATTTTAATAAAACCAATTAAAGATGAATCTTTAATTGAATTAATATTACCTGTAAAAACTTATTAAAATTAGCAATAGAAAGTGTATACTAAAAAGGTATATACTTTTATTTTAAAACAAAATATGACATTCTTTTTAGAAAAGATATGTTATAGTAGTCCTTAATTTTCAGGAGGAATACTATGAATAACTATTTAATTAATGAAAAAACTGTGGCTATTTGTAAAGATAATAATAAAATAAAAATAATTAATGTTGATAACACTATAGTTTTCAACATTAATATAAAAAAATTATTAAATAATAATTGCTTAATATATGGGAGTAATTTAGAAGGAAGAAGAAAATATGCCCAAAATATATTAAATATAAAATATAAAATTCCTATAATAATTTCTGAAGAAAAAAAGATTATTTTATTACAAATATATGGTTTAAGAGATGAAGATTGCTTATTTATAGTAGGAAATAAAATATTAAATTATAAAATAAAAGATAATTTATTAAATATAAAGTGTGTAAATAATATAATTTTTAATGTTAAAATATCAAAATATAGCTTTGAAAAGATATTAATTAATTATTTAAAATTATTTAATCAATTAAATTATCAAAATAGTGCTAATTTGCTTTAAAATATATCAAATTTATGTTATAATTATAAGTAGGTATAGGAGTATTAAAATACCTGTTTTATTAAATTACAACTAAAAGAAGGTTAAATTATGAAACTGAATACATTAAAACTCTCCAATTTTAGAAATTATAATAAACTAGAATTAAATTTTAATGATACTCTAAATATTATATATGGTAACAATGGGGTAGGTAAAACTAACTTAGTTGAAGCAATATATGCATTATCAATAACTAAATCTTTTAGGACAAATAATGATCGTAATTTAATAAAAGAGGGCGAAATAGCTACTAAAATAGAAGGTGAGGTAGAAACAAATACAACTAATGATTATGAAGTTATAATAAATAAAGAAGGAAAAAAAGTCAAAATTGATAAGAATATTATTTCAAAATTAAGTGATTATATTTCAAATATTAATATAGTTTTATTAGAGCCAGATGAACAAATATTATTTGAACAAAGTCCATCAGAAAGAAGAAAATTATTAAATATCGAATTATGTGGAATTAAAAAAGAATATATTTTATATCTTAATAGTTATAATAAAATCTTGAAACAAAGAAATTTTTATTTGAAAGAGTTATTTATAAATGGTAATGGTAGTTATGAGTATTTAGATATTTTAACTAATAAATTAATTGAATATGGTAAAAAAATATATGATTATCGTCAAGAATTTATAGATAAAATCAATAAATTAATAACTAAAAAATATCAAAGTATTTTTGAAAAGGGAGAATTAATTATTAAATATAATTCTGATTATCAAAAAAGTGTAGATGATATATTAAATAATTATAAAAAAAATTATAATAAAGAAATGGCAATAGGTAAAACATTATATGGAATACATCATGATGATATGATATTTTTATTAGATAATAAAGATATAGTAATTAGGGGTAGTAATGGTCAAAAAAAGAATGCTATTTTTGCTTTTAAATTAGCTTTAATTGATTTAATTTATGAAGAAAAGGGTAGTTATCCAATTTTAATATTAGATGACTTATTTAGTGCTTTAGATAAATATAAAATAAAAAATATTGTTAAAATATTATCTAATAATATTCAAACTTTTATTACAACAACTGATTTAGATAAAATAGATGAATTATTACTAAAAAAAGCAAAAATTTTTAAAATAAATGAAAATAGTTTTGTAGAAGAACAATAAAAAATAGTAAATTTAAGAGTGATTTAAGAAGGAAATGGTGAAAATAAATGGAAGAAAATAATTTACATTATAATGAAAATGATATTCAAGTTTTAGAAGGACTTGAAGCAGTTCGAAAAAGACCAGGAATGTATATTGGAACGACTGATGTTAAAGGACTTCACCATTTAGTTTGGGAAATTGTTGATAATGCTATAGATGAAGCTTTAGCAGGATTTTGTAATCATATTGAAGTTGTAATTAATAAAGATAACTCAATCACAGTTAAAGATAATGGTCGTGGAATTCCAGTAGGAATACATCCAAAAACTGGTGTTTCAACCGTTGAAACAGTGTATACTGTATTACATGCTGGTGGTAAATTTGGTGGAGGCGGCTACAAAGTAAGTGGCGGATTACATGGAGTTGGAGCTTCAGTAGTAAATGCACTTTCAAAATGGGTTACTGTAACAGTTTATAAAGATGGTAAAATATATGAAACTAAATTTGCAAATGGTGGTAAAACTATTCAAAAACTTAAAGAAATTGGTACATGTGAATTAAATAGAACAGGTACAACTGTATCTTTTAAACCAGATCCTGAAATATTTGATACAGATATATATGATTATGAAACATTAAAGGTTAGAATAAGAGAACTTGCATTTTTAAATAAAGGATTATCTCTTACTATTCGTGATGATCGAGATATGGAAGATACAACTGGTGAAACTTTTCTTTATGAAGGTGGAATATCAGAATATGTTAGATTTATAAATCAAGGAAAGACAGTACTTCATGATGAAATTATTCATTTAAATGGTGAAAAAGATGGTATTGTGTTTGAAGTAGCTATGCAATATAATTCGGGATATAATGAAAATATTTATTCATTTGTTAATAATATTAATACTCATGATGGTGGTACGCATGAAGATGGTGTAAAAAGGGCTTTAGTAAGAGTAATTAATAATTATGCCAGAAAGAATAATATTTTAAAAGAAAAAGATGAAAATTTGAAAGAGGACGATGTTAAAGAAGGATTAACAATGATTATTTCTTGTAAACATCCAAATCCTCAATTTGAAGGTCAAACGAAAGGAAGATTAGGTAATTCTGAAGTTAAAAATTTAGCTGATAGTGTGTTTTCGGAAGGATTTGAACAATTTTTATTAGAAAATCCTGATTATGCCAAAATTATTATTGGAAAAGCTATATTAGCAAGAGATGCAAGAATGGCCGCTAAAAAGGCAAGAGAAGCAACAAGAAAAAGTGATTTAGCAACAACTAATTTCTTTGGTAAATTATCTGATTGTAAAAGTAAAGATCCATCAGTTTCTGAAATATTTATTGTCGAGGGAGATTCAGCTGGTGGTTCAGCCAAAGAAGGTAGAGATTCTATGACACAAGCTATTTTGCCATTAAGAGGTAAAATATTAAATGTCGAAAAGGCAAGATTAGATAAAGCACTAGGTAACGAAGAAATTAAAACAATTATTACGGCCTTTGGTACTGGTATTGGTGAATATTTTGATTTATCAAAATTAAGATATGATAAAATCATTATTATGACCGATGCCGATGTTGATGGAGCACACATTAGGGTTTTATTATTAACGTTGTTTTATAGATTTTTTAAGCCAATTGTTGAAGCTGGACATGTCTATGCTGCTCAACCACCATTATTTAGAATAATGCATGGTAAAACAAGAAAATATGTTTTAGATGAACAAGAAAAAGAAGAATATTTAGCATCTTTACCTGAAAATGTTAGAAATCGTGCTGAAATAGCCAGAATGAAGGGGCTAGGTGAAATGGATGCTGAAGAATTAAATGAAACAACAATGGATATAAATAAAAGAGTTTTAAGAAAAATAACCGTTGGTGATTGTATAGCAGCTGATGCAATATTTGAAAAATTAATGGGTGACGAGGTAGAACCAAGAAGAGCATTCATTGAAGAAAATGCTATTAAAGTTAAAAACTTAGACATTTAGGAGGTTAAAATGGATAACAAAGATATAAATGAAACAAATAATAATGAAAATCCGATAAATGAATCAGAAAATATAAAAAATGTAGAAGAAGTAGAAGAAGAAGTAACTGAAACAGATTTTGGCGGTGAATTTCACGAAAGAGATTCTCATAAAGAAAATAACATTGTTGATGAAGTAAAAGATTCATTTTTAGACTATTCCATGAGTGTTATAACATCAAGAGCAATACCTGATTTAAGAGATGGTTTAAAGCCAGTTCATAGACGTATTTTGTGGTCTATGTATGAAGAGGGAAATACACCTGATAAACCTCACAGAAAATCTGCAACAACTGTTGGTAATGTTATGGGGCATTATCATCCACATGGCGATTCTTCAATATATGAAGCTATGGTTCGTCTAGCTCAAAGTTTTAACCAAAGATATATGCTTGTTGATGGCCATGGAAACTTTGGTAATATTGAAGGTGATGGAGCAGCAGCTTATCGTTATACGGAAGCACGACTTGCAAAAATATCTTTAGAATTATTAAGAGATATAAATAAAGATACAGTTGATATGACTCCGAATTATGATGAAACCCTTGAAGAGCCAAAGGTTCTACCATCAAGATTTCCAAATATTTTAGTAAATGGATCTATGGGAATTGCCGTAGGTATGGCCACTAATATACCACCACATAACTTAGGTGAAGTAATTGATGGATGTGTTGCCTATATTGATAATCCTGAAATAGATACGCTTGGTTTAATGCAATATATAAAAGGTCCAGATTTTCCTACTGGTGGTATAATTTTAGGAAATTCAGGAATAAAAAAAGCTTATGAAACAGGTCGCGGTTCAATTACAATTAGAAGTAGAGCTAGTATAGAAGAACATAATAACCATAGTGTAATTGTAATTACGGAAGTTCCTTATGGTGTTAATACACAAGAATTAAAAGAAAAAGTTGCTGAATTAGTAAGAGATAAAATTATTGATGGTATAACTGATTATCATACTGATTTAAAAGATGGTGTTAAAATAACTATTACTTTAAAAAAAGACGCTAATGCTCAAGTAATTTTAAATAATTTATATAAACATACATCTTTCCAAGTAAATTATGGTATTATTTTCTTAATGCTTGATAATGGTACTCCAAAAACACTTGGTTTAAGAGATATAATTTCTAAATATATTGATCATCAAAAAGAAGTTATAATTAGAAGAACAAGATTTGATTTAGCCAAAGATGAAAAAAGAGTTCATATTTTAGAAGGTTATAAAATTGCTCAAGATAATATTGATGAAGTTGTTAATATTATAAAAAATGCTGAAGATGATATTGATGCAAAGACAAAATTAATTAATCGTTTTGCACTATCTGAAGTTCAAGCAGATGCTATCTTAGAATTGAAATTACGTAGATTAACGGGATTAGAAAGAGATAAAATAGAAGAAGAATTAAATGCTCTATTAAAAGAAATAGAAGAATTAAAAGCCATTTTAGCATCTGAACAAAAAGTATTAGAAATAATAAGAAAAGAATTATTAGAAATTAAAGATAAATATGCTGATGAAAGAAGAACAGCAATTGATATGACTGCTATAGATTATATTGAAGATGAATCCTTAATTCCTGTGGAAGATTCAATGATAATTGTTACTGATAAAGGATATGTTAAGAGAACTAAAAATGATACATTTAAAGTTCAAAATCGTGGTGGTGTCGGCATAAAAGGATTAACTACTACTGATGAAGATTTTGTAAGTCATTTAATCAATATTACAACTCATGATTACGTAATGTTCTTTACTAATAAAGGTAAAGTATATCGATTAAAAGGTTATGAAATTCCTGAATTTAGTCGACAATCTAAAGGTATTCCTGTAATTAATCTTCTTCAAATTGAAAAAGGTGAAAAAATTAATACAATTATTAAAGTAACTAATGATGATGATGCTAAATATCTAATGTTTGCAACGAAGAAAGGTATAGTTAAAAGAACTGATATAAAAGAATTTGAAAATATTAGAAATTCTGGTAAAATATGTATTAATTTAAAGAATAATGATGAATTAATCGCTGTAAAAAAGACCACAGGTAATAATGTCATTTTATTAGGCAGTAGTAATGGTCGAATGGTAAAATTTGCTGAAAATGAAATAAGAATTATGGGAAGAACAGCAACTGGAGTACGCGGTATTAATTTAGGCGATGCTGATAATACATGTATTTGTTGTGAAGTTGCTAATGAAGAATCAATGTTATTATTAGTTACAGAAAAAGGATATGGAAAACGTACTAAGGTTAGTGATTTTAGGCAAACACGCCGTGGTAGTAAAGGAGTTCTTGCTTTAAATATTACAGAAAAAAATGGAAAATTAGTTTCTTCTAAAGTTGTTGAAGAAGGAAAAGCAGCCGTAATAATGACTAATGCAGGAATAACAATTAAATTACCAGTAGATCAAATATCAATTTTAGGAAGAGTTACCCAAGGTTTAAGATTAATATCTTTACGTGACTCTCAAACAGTTGCAACTGTTAGTATTGTAGACATTGAAAAAGAAAATATTGAAGATGACAATATAAATAATACTGAAGAAACAAATTAATTGTTTCTTTTTTTTACCAAATCTTAGAAATTTGGCACAAAATTATTTCCCGGGAAATAATTGGTTTACATAACATCAAATTTACGTTGATATTATCAAAATGTTAATAACAATTATTTTTGAATAAAATTATATAGAAAAACAATTAATAATCTAAAAAATTAATTCAATGTTTCACGTGAAACATTTTAAAAAGAATGGTTTTGCATACAAAAAAACATTATAATCTATTATTTTAATTAAAATTTATACCAATTCTTAAGAATTTTGCAAAAAAATATTTCCCGGGAAATAATTAGTTTACATAATATTTAAAAATAAAGTGAATAATTGTTAATAAATACAAAAAATATAATTAAGAAAAATAGAAAATATTTTTCTTAAATAATAATTATTATAAAAATATTAATGTTTCACGTGAAACATATAAATGTTATGAAATCGCATAGGTGAATATATTGTTCTTTGTAGTATTTCATTGTTAAAAATTCAACGATTCTTATAAAATTGTATTTAATTATTTCATGAAAAATAATTAGTTTATATAAAATAAAGTTAAATTAATTGTTGGTTATTAATTAAAAAAATATATGATTTATCTAAAATGCAAAATGTTTCACGTGAAACATTTTAAAAAAATGGTTTTGCATACAAAAAACATTATGATCTATTATTTTAATATTAACATTTATACCAATTCTTAGAGAATTTGCAAAAAAAATATTTCCCGGGAAATATTTGATTTACATAATATTTAAAAAAATAAATCAAATAATTTGTTAATAAATTTAAAAAACATAATTAATAAAGTTGAAAAATAATTTACTTGAATAATAATATTATATAAGTATTAATGTTTCACGTGAAACATATTATACATTATGAAAAATCGCATAGATGAATATATTAACTTTTGTAGTATATTAAAAATCTACCTATTCTTATAAGAATTCGCACAAAATTATTTTCCAGAAAATAATTAATTTACATAATATTTTAATAAAGTTAATTAATATAAAAATTTAATTTAAATAATAATATGAGAATAAGTATATAGTATTTGATTAATCAAAAAAGCAAAAATGTTTCACGTGAAACATTTAAAAAAAAGAATTGCATAAAAATATATTTTGATCTATTATTTTATTAAAGCTTATACCAATTCTTATATAATTTGCACAAAATTATTTCCCGGGAAATAATTTGTTTACATAATAATATAAAATATGTAAAAAATAAAACAATTTAAAAGATATGTTTCACGTGAAACATTGAACTTTTCTTGTTAATTAATAAAAAATATGATAAGATTAAGTTGGCACAACAAATATATTGTAACCTGGTCAGAGTTGGAAGACAGCAGCCACATCAATCCCTATTTGTGTGTGCTTTTTTTGAAACAATAAGAGGATATATGAATGATTTTTTTAAAGAAGCAATAAAACAAGCTGAAAAAGCAGCCAAATTAAATGAAATACCGGTTGGAGCTATAATTGTTAAAAATAATAAAATAATCGCTAAAGGTTACAACAATCGTCAAAAAAGTAATAATCCGCTAGGTCATGCCGAAATTATTGCCATAATAAAAGCATCAAAAAAAATAAAGGATTGGCGTTTAAATAATTGTGAAATGTACGTTACGTTAGAACCATGTTTAATGTGTGAAAATATTATTAAAGAAGCTAGAATAGAAAAAGTGTATTATTTATTATCGAGAAAAAATAATATAAATGGAAAATTAGAAAAAATACAAACAAATGTTTTTAATAATGATAAAGAGCAATATGAAAAAATGTTAAAAAATTTTTTTGAAAAATTACGCTTAAAAGCTTAATCTATATGTGTTTTTATGTTATAATTTTATTGTGAAAGGAATTACATCATGAATTATAAAGTACTATATCGGAAATATCGACCAGATAGCTTTGAAAACGTAGTTGGTCAAGATTATATAATTACAATATTAAAAAATTCAATAATAAATAAGACAATTTCTCATGCCTATCTATTTTCTGGATCACGTGGTACAGGGAAAACTTCAACCGCAAAGATTTTAGCTAAAGCAGTAAATTGCTTGAATCCAGAAAATGGCTCTCCATGTGGTAAATGTGAATTTTGTCTTAATTTTAAAGATAATCCTGATATAGTAGAAATTGATGCAGCTTCAAATAGAGGTGTAAACGAAGTACGAACAATAATTGATAATGTTAAATATACTCCAACTAATGGGAAATATAAGGTATACATTGTAGACGAAGCCCATATGTTAACTGATGAAGCATTTAATGCTTTACTATTAACTTTAGAAGAACCACCAGCCCATGTAATATTTATTTTAGCTACAACCAATGTTGAAAGTATTCCAATCACAATTCTTTCACGATGTCAAAGATTTGATTTTCAAAAAATAAAAATAGAAGAAATAGAAAAGGAAATCAATAATATATGTCAAAAAGAAAGCATAAAAATTACTTCCGAGGCAGTTTCAGAAATTGCTTATCTATCTGAGGGTGGAATGCGTGATGCTTTAAGTTTATTAGATCAATTATCGAAAAATGGTAGTGAGATAACATTGGATTTAATTGAAAATGAAATTAAAACAGTATCACAACGAACTATAAAAAAATTAATTGATACAATTGAGAATAATGATATTGAACAATTTTTAATAAAGTATAAAGAATTAGAAAATCGGGCAGTTAATTATAAAAATCTTGTAAAAAATATTATTGATTATATTAGTAAAAAGGCCCTACAAATAAAAAAAACAGGCAAAATTCATCATTTAACATTTGAAGATTGTAAAAATTTAATTTTAGAATTATCTGATAGTTTACTTAAAATAAGTATTAATGTTAATAGTTTTACTATTTTAGAAATGATTTTATTAAAATACTTTGATAATAATATAATTAAAGATGAGAAAATAATTAAAGAAGAAATTGTCCAACAGAATGCTAATGCAGAAGAAAAAGATTTAAATATAAATAATGATGAATTAAAAAAAATAAGAATTAATAACT
This sequence comes from uncultured Bacilli bacterium, assembly GCA_947632205.1. Classification (GTDB taxonomy): domain Bacteria; phylum Bacillota_I; class Bacilli_A; order RF39; family UBA660; genus SIG200. The sequence goes on along the minus strand of CANROK010000002.1, from coordinate 8,327 downwards.
GTTTTGTAAATGCTAAAAAAAGTAGCTTAGAAATTGCTAAAAAAGAATTAACAAATATTTTGGATGATGATAAAATTGAAGGAAAAATAAGAACATTATTGTCAGATAGTACAGTAGTGGCTTCATCGGAAACAAATTTGATATTAACATGTTTTAATTCTCATAACGTTAATAATGCTAATAAAGAGTTGTTAAATATTGAAAAATTATTTGCAAAAATTGTTCAAAAAAAATATAAAATGATATTTTTGACTAATGAAGAATGGAATTTGGAAAAAGAAAAATATATAAAAAATATAAAAAATAACGTTAAATATGAGTATATAAATGAAAATCTTGATAATGAAAATGTAAAAGAAGATTTACCAAAAATTAATGAAGTGTTTGACGTTTCTAAGGTAGAGATTATATAATAATAGGAGGTGATAGAAATGAATATGCAAAATTTAATGGCGCAAGCGCAAAGAATGCAAAGAGAAATAACAGCTAAAAAAGAAGAATTGGAAAAAATGGAATTTACAGGAAAATCTGAATGGGTAGAAATGGTATTTACGGGTGGTAGAGTATTAAAATCAGTAAAAATTGTAAAAACTGGAAATATAACTGAAGCTGATAAAGAAGTTTTAGAAGATATGATTACTATTGCTACTAAGGATGCATTTATTAAAATAAATGAAGCAATGGCTGATAAATTAGGTCAATATGCTGGTGCTTTAGATGGTTTAATGTAATATGATATATCCAGATTTATTGCAAAAATTAATTAATTATTTTAAAAAATTTCCAACTATTGGGGAAAAGTCAGCTGAAAGAATGGCTTTAGCAATGTTAAACTTTAAAACAGAAGAAATTGAAGATTTTGCCAAAGTATTAGTAGATTCAAAAAATAAATTAAAACCATGTAAAATATGCGGACATATAAGCGAAACAGATATTTGTGACATATGTTCTAATACATCTAGAAATCAAAATTTAATATGTGTAATTGAGGATTATAAAAGTGTTTTTTCGATTGAAAAAGTTGGTAGATATAATGGAGTATATCATGTTTTAAATGGTTTAATTTCACCAATTGATGGAATTGGTCCAGAAGATATTAATATTTCTTCATTAGTTAAAAGAATTGAAAAGTTAGAGAACCCGGAAATTATCTTAGCATTAAAATCTTCAATTGAAGGGGAAACAACAACAATGTATATAAAAAAGATATTTGAAAATAAAAATGTTAAAATATCTAGATTATCATATGGGTTACCAATAGGTGCCGAAATAGATTATTTAGACATAATAACTTTAGATAAAGCGTTAGAGGATAGAAAAATAATTTCAGAATAAAGTTTTTAAAATAGTCATATTATTTTTTAAGGTGATTAAAGTTGAAAAATATAATAAAAAGCACATTAAAAAAGGTAATATTTGCTATTGGCTTATTGTATGGAATTGACATAATGTTAAATAATGTAGGAGTGTATTTACCAATCAATATTATAACGATAAGTTTGACAGCTATTTTGGGTACTCCCGGTTTATTAGCGTTATTTACTATTCTCCATTTAACAAATTAGGAGGGTATTATTAAGGATTCAAAATTAGAAAATTTAATTTCATATTATAAAGAAAATAAATTGGCTCATGCTTATTTAATTTCGACTAATAATAGTGAACAATGTTATAAAGTTCTTTTAAATGTTATAAAGAACATTTTTTGTGTTAATGAATTTTCTTTTAATTGTAACAAATGTTCTTTGTGTCATTTAATTGATATAAATAATTTACCAAGTTTGAAAGTAATATCTCCGGATGGAAGTTTTATTAAAAAAGAACAAATAATGGAATTAAAAAAAATTTTTTCTAAAGAATCACAATATACAAAAGAATCAATATATATAATTAAAGAAGCTGAAAAAATGAACAAAGAATCAGCCAATACTATGTTAAAATTTTTAGAAGAACCAGAAGGTAATGTAATTGGCTTTTTTATTACAAACAATGAAGATAATGTTCTTTTAACAATAAAAAGTAGATGTCAAACATTGAAAGTTAATTTTTCTAATAATGAATATGAAGATTTAAATATTAATGAAGAAAAATATAATGAATATTTGGATTTAATAAAAGAATATTTATATAAAATAGAAGTAGAAAAAAAAGATTTAATATTATATAATAAAGAGTACTTAGTAAATTTTGAAAAAGCTGATCTTATTATAATATTTAAAATGATCTTAAATATCTATAAACAAAAATTAGAAAATAAGATATTAAATAATAATAATAATAATAATTTTGCTTTTCTAAATATACTAGATATAAATAATTTAAAAAATAAGGTTAACTTATTAATAGAAACAATTCAAAAAACAAGTTATAATATAAATATGGAATTATTGTTAGATGATTTTGTATTAGAAGTGGAGGCCTTAAATGAAACTTTATAGCGTTATATTTAAAGACCATGGTAAAAAATATCATTTTCTTGGCGAAAATAATTATGAAATAAATAGTAATGTTATTGTGGAAACAGAAAATGGTTTACAATATGGTAAAATTATCGAATGTTTAGATGGTAAAATAGATGAATCAAAATATAAAAAAATAATTAAAATTGCAAATTTGGAAGATAAAGAATACTATTTAGAATTATTAAAGGAAAATAAACTAGCATTAGAAAAATGCAGGGAATTAGTTAAAAAATTAGAATTAAATATGACAGTTATAAGTGCTGATTTTAATTTTGATAAAACCCAACTTTTATTCGGATTTTTAGCAGATGAGAGAATAGACTTTAGAGAACTTGCTAAGAAATTAGCATCTATTTATCACACAAGAATTGAACTTAGACAAATTGGAGTTAGAGATAAAGCCAAAAAAGTTGGTGGTGTTGGTGTTTGTGGCCAAACAATATGCTGTTCAAGATTTTTAAATCATATAGATACTATTTCAATGAATATGGCTAAGAATCAAAATTTAGCATTGAATCCATCTAAAATAAATGGTTTATGTGGCCGTTTATTATGTTGTTTACAATATGAAGATGAAAATTATTTAGAATGTAGTCAAGGTATGCCTTCAATAGGAGACGTAATTAAGACAAAAAATGGGGAAGGCGAAGTTGTAAGTGTTGATATATTAAATAGAAAATGTAAAGTTTTAGTAGGAAGTAATAAAGAAGAAGTAGAAATAGATAATAATGAACAATAAAGTATTAAATGACTTATATGATTATGATTTAAAAATTTATCAATATTCAGATGGTTTTAAATTTTCCATTGATTCTATCTTATTAGCAGAATATGTAAAGATAACAAATAGAACTAAAAAAATATTAGATTTATGTACAGGTAATGCTGTTGTGCCATTAATTTTATCTACTAAAACTAAAGTACCTATTACTGGCTTTGAAATTCAAGATGACATATATAATTTAGCAAAAGAAAGCATTAATTATAATAATAAAGATAAACAAATAAAAGTATTTAATGCTGATATAAAGAATATTGCTAATTACACTTTTAATGAAAAATATGATATAATAACTTGCAATCCACCATATTTTAAAGTGGAAAATTTAAATTATATTAATGAAAAAGAATATTTGGCTATATCAAGACACGAAATAAAAATAACTTTAGAAGATATATTTTTTATTGCTTCTAGTAATCTTAATAATAAAGGAGAATTTTATTTAGTTCATCGCATTAATAGATTAGATGAAATTATAATATATGCCAATAAATATAATTTAAATGTTAAAAATATTTGTTTAATTCAAACTAAGGAAAATTTATCTCCATATATATGTTTAATAAGATGTATTAAGTGTGCTAACTTAGGAGTTAAAATAAGTAAAATATATAATATAGAGGGAAGACGGACATATCAAGATATGTTTAAGGAGGAGTTATGAAACTAGTTGTTGGTTTAGGAAATCCAGGTAGAGAATATAAAAAAACAAGACATAATATGGGTTTTATGGTTTTAGATAATTATTTAGGAAAAGTAAAATGGAAAAGTAAAATGGAAAGTAGTTATTATATAGAAGATAATAATGAAGTTATATTTATCAAACCCCAAACATATATGAATTTATCAGGACTTGCTGTAAGTAAATTTGTCAATTTTTATAAAATTCCCGTTGAGGATATTTTAATAATTCAAGATGATTTAGATATGGAAGTAGGAACTTATAAATTAAAAAATAATAGTTCATCTGGAGGACATAATGGGATAAAATCTATTATAAATGAATTAAATAGTGAAGAATTTGGTAGATTAAAAATAGGAATTGGTAAAAGTGATAGAATACCAGTAGATAAATATGTATTATCAAAGTTTACAAATGATGAACTAGAAAAAATAAATAATATTTATGATAAATTAAATAATGTTATAGATATGTTTATTAAGGAAGGATTTGAAAATACTAAACAAAAATATAATCAATTAGATTAAGAGGATGTTATGAATTTAGATTCTTATTTTAATTTTAAAAATAAAAGTATAACATATGGGTTAACTGATGAGTTAATCGCTTTTTACGTTGATGAAGTATTTAAAAAAGAGAATAGAAATATTATTTTAGTTACAAGTAATTTATATGAAAGTAATAAATTATATAATATTATTAAACTTCATAATGATAATACAGATATATTTTTAATGGATGATTTTATTACATCAAAAGTTGTAGCAGCATCTCCAGAATTTACTTTAGGAAGATTAAATGTATTAGAAAATTTAAAACATAAAAAGGAAATAATTGTTACTAATTTAATGGGATTTTTAAAATATTTACCAAATAAAAATGAAATAAATAGTATTTCTTTGGTTAAAGGAATGGATATTAATAGAAATAACTTAATTGAAAAATTAGAAAATTATGGTTATAATCATGAATCACTGGTTACAACATCTGGAGAATATTCGTTAAGAGGATTTATAATTGATATTTATGTAATAAATGAAGTACATCCAATTAGAATTGAATTTTTTGGTAATACAATTGAAAGTATTAGATATTTTGATGAAAATACGCAAAGAACTACGAATGAAATAAATAAAATAGAAATATTACCTTTTAATGAAATTAAAACAACATCTAATAGTAGTTTATACGATTATTCTAATGATGGAATAGTAGTTTATTTAAATAAAAATCAAATAGACGTTGCATATAAAAAGTTACTTGATGAGATAAATGAATATAATTTAGAAAAGAATATTCAAGAAAAATATATGTATGATTTTGAAGAAATAAATCCAAATTATGAATTATACATCGATACTATAACAAATAAAAGTGATATAACTGCTATGGAAATAACACCTTTTAATGAAGATTTTGAATTATTAAAGAATAATTATTATAAATGGCTAAAAGAAAATAAAAAAGTATATTTCTATTTATCTAAAGTAAGTGAAATTAAAATAATTAAAGAATTAATACCAAATGCTAATATTATTAATAAAGAAATAAGTAAAGGATTTATTATTGATAATCTTGTTTGCATATCAGAACACGATATTGGAGTACATGTGACAATTCAAAATAAATATCGAAATAATTTGCATATTGGAATGAAAATAAAAAATTATAATGATTTAGAAAAAGGTGATTATATTGTTCATCCTATGCATGGTATTGGTATTTATAATGGTTTAGTAACTTTAACTAGAGAAGGTATTGCAAAAGATTATATTCAATTATTATATGAAGATAATGATAAAATCTATATTCCAGTTGAAAAAATAAATAATATTTATAAGTATAGTAGTAAAGATGGAGTAGCTCCGAAGATAAATAAACTTAACTCACCTAATTGGAATAAAACGAAAAATTATATTAAAAGTAAAGCCAAAGATATTTCTAAAGAATTACTGGCATTATATGCTAAAAGAGCAGAAATAAAAGGTATACCATATAAAGATTATGAAGAAGAAGCGGTATTTGCTAGTTCATTTGCTTATACGGAAACTCGTGATCAAACGAAGGCCATATATGAAATTTGTAAAGATTTAAATAAAGTAAGACCTATGGATAGATTATTATGTGGTGATGTTGGCTTTGGTAAAACAGAAGTTGCCATGCGAGCAATATTTAAAACAGTTATTAATAATATGCAAGTTATGTATTTATGTCCTACAACAATTTTATCTAAACAACAATATAATGTTATTAAGGAAAGATTTAAAGATGTACCTGTGGAAATAAGGTTATTAAATAGATTTACTTCACCAAAAGAAACTAAAGAAATCTTAGATAAATTAAGTAAAGGAACAATTGATATCTTAGTTGGAACTCATCGGATTTTAAGTGATGATATAAGGCCAAGTAAACTTGGTTTACTTGTTGTAGATGAAGAACAAAGATTTGGCGTTAAACATAAAGAAAAAATAAAAGAATTAAAAAATGATGTTAATGTCTTAACTTTATCAGCAACTCCCATACCAAGAACATTAAAGATGGCTTTATCCGGTTTAAGAGATTTATCGATAATTGATACACCGCCAGTTAATAGATATCCTGTTCAAACTTATGTAATTGAAGAGGATGATTTACTCGTAAAAGATGCTATCTATAAAGAACTTGGAAGAAAAGGTCAAGTATTTATTCTTTATAATAGAGTAGAAAAACTAGAGAGTTTAGTAGATAAAATTAAATCTTTAGTTAAAGAAGCAAGAATATGTTATGCTCATGGAAAAATGGCTAAAGAAGAACTTGAAAATATCATGGAGGCATTTGTTAATTATGAATATGATATATTAATTTGTACAACAATTATTGAGAATGGTATTGATATAGCTAATGCTAATACTTTAATTGTTTATGATGCAGATAACTTTGGCTTATCCCAACTATATCAAATAAGAGGTCGAGTTGGAAGAAGTGATAAAGTTGCTTATGCCTATCTTCTTTATGATAAAAAGAAAATGTTAAATGAGATAGCGATAAAAAGATTACAAGCTATTAAAGAATTTACGGCCTTAGGTAGTGGTTATAAAATTGCTATGCGTGATTTATCTATTCGTGGGGCTGGTGATATCTTTGGCAGTAATCAAGCTGGTTTTGTTGATGCCGTAGGCCTATCTTATTATATGAAATTAATTGAAGATGAAATGGCTAAAGCTAAAGGTGAAGAAGTAAAAGAAGAAGATTTATCTAATAAAAACTTAATTGAAGTAGCTACGCATATTAAAGATGATTATGTAGCAGATGAAGATATTAAGATTGAAATTCACCAAAAAATTAATGAAATTGATTCATTAGAAAAATTAAATTTAGTTAAAGAAGAATTAGAAGATCGTTTTGGTAAAATCGATGAAGACATGGAAATATATATGTATGAAGAATGGTTTACTAATATGTGTGAAGAATTAAATATTAAAGAAGTTGATAAAAATAATCGGACGATAGATATCACTCTTCCTGAAGAATTATCAAGTACTATTGCTGGTGATAAATTATTATTAGAAACAATGAGTATATCTAATAGATTCAATATAAAATATCATAATAAACAAATTATAATTAGTTTACTTTATAATAACTTGGATAAACACTATGTTTATTATTTAGTTAAATTGTTATTAGCTATTAAAGAATGCATCAAGAATTAAGAATAAATCTTAAAATATTACTCACACTATAAAAAGGAGTGTGTAGTATATGATTAAAAGTGGAATTACTAGAAGAATTGATGAATTAGGAAGAATTGTAGTTCCCAAAGAAATAAGATATAACTTAGGTATAAGAGATGGTGAACCATTAGAAATATATACTAGTGATAATTCCATTATAATTAAGAAATATTCCCAAGTTGAAAATATAAAGAATATTAGTGCAATTTTATGTGAGATATTTAACCAAATATGTGGAGTAGATGTCATAATAACTGATAGAGAAAAAGTAATTGCAACTGATGCCAGTAATTTAAATTTAATAGATTATAAACTAAATGATAAATTAAAAAGTTTAATTGATAATAGAGAAAATTTAATTAGTGATAAAGAAGATAATTTATTTGATAAAACAGGTTATTTTGTTATATTACCAATTATTACTTCTATAGATTCTAGTGGCTTAGTTATTGTATTTAGTAAAAATAATAGTAATGAAAATTTAAAATATGCAAAGTTAATTCAAAAACTATTAATACAAAAATTAGATATATAATGCTATGGCAAATCCGGAGTATATTCCGAATTTGCCAATTTTTGACTTTTTCGGAATGAACTCCGAATTTGCCAAAAATGATTTTTGTCAATACATAATGACTAAAAATTACAAAATAAGATAATCGTCTACTAAGGCGATTTTTTTAAACTTT
>CANROK010000001.1 GCA_947632205.1 uncultured Bacilli bacterium | reverse complement strand
TATTACTTTTCTTATATCTCTTATTATACATATTTTCCTCTTTATTTTTTATATTTTAATTATATAATACCCCCCCCCGAGTGTCAACTACCATGTAATAAATTACATGGCTTGTGTGAGTTAATTATTTATTTAAACGCCCGTTTTTTTATTTTTGTGCATTTAACTTTGGAAATCAAGTGAATATAGATTTGCAAAATAAATTATAAACTTGTAAAATAAAATAACCATAAAAATTAAAAAACTGACAAGCCAAATTCTTTGTCAGTTCTAAATTCACACACATTGTATAATACCTATTTTTCAATAATTCATCAATTTTTATTGATGTATGGCAATAGTCTTTTCGTCTTAACATAAATTATTTATTTTTACTTTTTCATTCTATATTATTGTTTTATAATTTTAGAAAAAAGTGCTATTAACTAGCACCTTTATAAGTTATTTTAGCAAAACCATTACCTGTATTTCCCGTCATAGTACTAAGTCCATCATGTGTTGGCATTTGAGAGTTACCATCAATCATTTCAAAATCAGTAAATACTTTACCACTATAATGATTTGGAGTATCTAAAGAAATTATATTGTTTTCTGTTGAGTTCTCATCAATAGCTTTACATCCTGGATAGCCAGAAATAAAGGATGAACCACCACCAGCATTGGCACCTTCTAATTCTTCACCGGAATAATAACCATTACCAGGGCTACAAACCCCACCTCTTGTTACGTAACCAAATCGATACGATTGTTGAGTTCCCCCTACACCAGCTCTATTTGAATAGTTTGAATCATATCCTTCACCAGCTCCACCAGTTAAAGTACCACCATAGCCACCATAACCACTATAATATGCTCCGCCTCCACCGGCAGCAACCATTATCCTCGATTTTAATGAATCAAAATTATTCCATAAACCATCATTTGGTATTTCTAATCTAACATCTGTTGCTCCACCGCCACCAATACATGTACCTATTGTTGAACCATTAAATGAAGTGTTAGGATTATATTCATAACAATTATCTGATACATGCGATGGATATTCGCCAACATATATGTATAAAATTTCTCCTTTATTTAACTTAATAGTTTCCTTAGTATATGCGCCTTTGCCACCATAACTATTATAAGATCCACCGCTTGATCCCCATAATTCAATTTGATAATATCCATCTTTTGGAACTACAAATTCTTGTGGTATTCCTGTATATTCATATTCTCATTCTATATCTAGAATATATGGATTATCTTTTGTTCCTATTGTTCCTTCTTTTAATATAATATCTGGAGTCAAGTAAAAGACTGGTCTAACTACTAAAGAATCGCTATAATACTGCTCAGGAATGGAATTATTGCTATTCATATTTCCAGATTTATCAACATAATATAATCCACAAGGAATACGACTATTACTTCTATATCCGCAACTGGTCATTGTCTTATAACTATTTGAATATGTCATCCAAGACAAACAACTACCTGTTGATTTACAATTATTATCGTTATTAACTATAGAATATAGATAATCATGAACATATGGAAGAGCTATTTTAAAACTATTCGCTTCCCACAATTGGCCACTTACATCTGAAGATGATAATGTGTCAACAACAATAGGATTATCTACACCTATTTCGATTTTTTTTTGGTGCTATCCATGATGTACTTGCTTTCTCTGCCGTTTCAGGATTTTCTCCTGGATATGCATATAAATAATCATGAACATATAACATTCCTGCTTTATCATCAACACTTTCATCCCATGCTTTGGTTGTTGTTTCAAATTTACCATTTGAAGTATCAAATTTTGAATTAAATGTTACTTCTTTTTGTCCACTTTCTATTTCATACATATAATTTCCATTATATAAATCCGTTCCACTTACTACCCCAGCTTGACCATATAACCATTTATGAGTATTTATTCCATCTGCCCATTCTGCTGTCATATAATTTGTATTTGTTAAAAATGCACTTCCATTTAATTCATTTCTTAATGGTGAATCTTTATAATCATAAGTTGGATATCTTATAGTATTTATTTCACTTTCTTTTATTAATTTTAAACTTCCATCTTCTGTTATTCCTATTATTCGGTACATATATTTATTTATTAAATCTTCACTTTTACTACAATCATCTTCTGTTCCAAAACATATATAGTTATTTACATTATCTGTTCCTTGATATCTATACATATCTCCAACTAAGTCATCTGTTAATGTATCTTTTTCATCATTTGTTCTTAATACAAGTTCTGTATCTGTTACCCATTTATATACTACTTCTACATCATCTATAACATTTTCTATCTCTAAAACATTATTTGTATATTTATAACTTGTTGTTGGTAATTTTAATCCTCCCATATATACTTTTATATATCTTAAGTTTTCTTTAAAATCTACTCTTAATGTATCTCTTTCCATTATCTCTTGTGGTAAATTAATTGTTTCATTTGGAAAATTCTTATATGTTACTTTATAATATGCTCTAAAATCAAAGTTTAACAAGATATTATAATTGGTATTATTTGCATCATAACTTCCATCTCTATATTTTATTGTTATTTGGAATTCTTTTTTATGTCCACTTTTTTCTATTTTCTCTTTTAATGTATAATCTGTTATTGTATATGTTAATCTATCATCTAAACCATCAATATTATATATTCCCATATCAACATTTCCAAAGTTTGTTACTTTTACATTATATGTTATACTTGAATCTTCATTTGGTAAACTTATTCCAGCACTTACATTCTTTACATCATATTCTTCCCAATTTGATGTGGCATTTATACTACTATCTACTACTACTCCTGTTACTCTTATATTCTCTTGTCTTCTTACTTTTACTAAGCCATTTATTTCTAGTTGTTGTTGTAATGTTGAATAACATATTGATATTGTATATATTAACACTACTATTATCGTACACATTCCATATATCTTTTTATTACTTTTCTTATATCTCTTATTATACATATTTTCCTCTTTATTTTATATATTTTAATTATATAATACCCCCCCCGAGTGTCAATAATTTTGAGTCAAAAAAATGTACGAACAAAAATTCGCACATTTTGTAGTCGTATATTTTATTGCTTTTTCTTTTTCTTAGTAGTTTTCTTTTCTTTTTTTGAATTATTTACTTGTTCTTTTTCTTCTTCTGCTTGTTTAATTATCTCTTCTTTTTTCACAATATCTTTTTGCATTTGTAAATTTAATTTTTTAATACGACTAATTTTATTTAATAAAGATATAACACAAATGATGGCTAGAAATAAACAACTACCAAAAGCAATAATTACATATAAATATAAATTATTTAAATTATTATTTTCTTTTGCTTCCTCTTTATCATATAAACTAAATGTTTTACTAATAGTATCATAAGAATAAAAATCTTTCTTACCATTTTCTATATTAGTACCATATACTATATAATATTTTGAGTTAGCATTCTTTTTAAAGACATTATATTCTGTTCCATCTATTTCTTCTACATATTTTGTAAGTCCTTCTATTTCTCCATTATAATCATTAATTATTAATTTTAAACTTGTTCCAATGACTTCAACATATTTTTTATAATTATTATTTTCATATATATAACTTTCTATTGTTCCATCACTAAGTTTTAATCCTACTAATTGATAATTTAGATTTTCATTATAACATGATGGAATATCAATATCATTTATTTTTACTGTACTTTCACTAAAAGAACCAGAACATTCAAAATTATCTCTTAATTTAATAACTGTATAATTATTATTATTAATAGTAACATTTATAGGATTTTGATCAATAACATTAATTGTCAAATTATATATTTTTTCACTACCATTTTCTGCCCTGACAACTATTTTAAAAACATTAGTACCAGCAGTAACATTAACTACGCCATCACCATTTATTGATGCTTTTTTATCATTTGCTGTTGCATTTATTTTAATACTTGTTGTTCCTTCATTAACATTAACACTATAATCTAAAGTATTTTTATCAAAAGTTTTATCAAGTTCATATCCCTCAACACTTAAACTTTTTAAATTATTATCTTTAGAATAACTAGCTTCAAGTTCTTCTTGCGTAATTATTTTAATAGTTTTACTACCACTGGTAAGATTAATCTCTTGCATATCAGAAAAAGCATATGCTTCATAACTTTTTACAGATACTGTTGTACTTCCTTTTTTTAATGTTTTAAATGTAAAAGTATATTTTTTAGAAGTTATTGGTTTAGTAACAGAAGAAGCCATAACTGTACCACCAGCTTCAGCTGAACTATTTGTTAGTTGTAAATAACTTTTATCATAATTTAAAGTCATTTGCCAACTACCAATATCACTACCACTTAAAGTAACTGTTACTGTAACTTTATTTCCTACCACTACTGTACTAGTACTACTTACTGATATTTTACCAGATGTAGCATTTACAATTATAGGTATGAAAGCTAAAAATAATATTATTGTTGTTAAAACTTTTTTCATTATTTATCCTCCTTCTAATATTCAATTGTATATGTTCCTAATATACTTTTTTGAATTTGTAATAAATCTAGGGCATTTACTATTCCATCTTTCGAAGTATCACCCGCATTTAGATAAACATCATTTAATGTATAAGTGCCTAAAATATTTTTTTGAACTTGTAATAAATCTAGGGCATTTACTATTCCATCTCCTGAAGTATCACCATGTATTACCACCATTAAAGTTTCTTCTAAAGTTTGATTTTTAATAGTTATTTTAAATCCTGTTCCAATTAAACCATCAGTTACTAATTGATCATCTTTAGTTTTAATCAAAACATTACCAGCTCCCGCAATACTTTCTAAATTACTCTTTACTGTTTTAATATCTGTATTTTGAGCAATACCGGAAATAGTTCCACTTTGATATTTATAACCACTACTTACAATTATAGTATTAATATCTAATGTTGATTTTTCATTATCATCTGGTGTATCAACTGCCCCATTACCTTCTGTATAAAAAGAATCATCCATATTATTATAAATTGGTATATAAAAAACAAAAGCACTTTCTAAAACTCCTAAATTTTTATATGAATTATATGTAGTCTTAGCTTCACTTGATGGAGCAGCAATGTTAGTCATATATTGATGACCATATAGTTTTGATGCTTGAGTAGGTACAACATTAAATTTTTGTAAATAACCATTATATTGACCAACAGCGATATATGATGATGCAATTTGATTAGCTCCTCCATATATAGCATCATAAACGCTATTCCAATTATTTTTCTTTGCATATTCAAGTCCACATATAGTTGTACCCCTACTAGTGGCACAACTATCTGTTACTCCAAAATTATAAAAATTATAATATCCTTTAAATTGTCCTTCACTTTCTTCATAAACACCACTATAAAGATTATATAAAGAAGTGGCATTTCCCAGTTCTTGTAGTATTCTTCCACCAACAAAAATAGGACTTATATTTGCCTTTAATCCCGCTTCATTAATAATTTCACCAAGATTATTACCAATATTTAAATGATATTTATAAAATTCAGCATTTTTAAGAATATTAGAAGTAGCATCAATATATTTATCTTTGAGTAAATCACTATATCTTAAATATTCAAATTGAAAAATCGTATTTTCTGAAAACCAATTTCGAGGATCCATATAATAAGCAACCGCGGTTGAAGATGCTGGATACCATGTTTTAGTATAGGGATTTTTACAAGTATTATCTATATTAGTAGGAATACTACTAGCTATATAACTTATTCCACATTCACTTTCCGAATCAACAGCATTACTCCAATCTAAACCAGTAAAAACAGGGCTAAATTCCCATGTAGGATGCATTTCTTTTAAATTACATAAGCCAGGCCAATAAGATGCCGGAAAACCAGCTTCTTTTAAAGCCATTTCACACTCAGTAGTGGCTTCTTCTTTAAAAACTAAAGTTGAAACTGTAATATAATTACTACAGATATAACCTGTAGCACTGGCTTCATAATAAATTTTATACCAACCATTACCACAGCCACCTTCATCAGGATAAAGAGTATCATTAACCATTGTATACTCTGAATCTTTACTTAATGTTTTAAGAGAAGAATAATTAGTACCTGGTCCACTTCTTAAATTAACATCATTTCCCACAAGTTTAGCACGATAAATTGTCGCATGGCAAATATTCATATTAAATATGAATAATAGAAAAAATAAAAAAAATTTAATTAATAATTTATTCTTCATAATGCCTACTCTCTACTTAATTTTATCACATAAAAGTTAAATTTTGTATATTATCCCCAAAAATGTCAAATTTTAGTGCCTATTTGACATTTTTTATCTATTATTTTTAAGTATCTTATAATATAATATTGAGAAAGGGATGATTTAAATGAACAAGAATTTTGATAATGTTGATATATTTTTTATTATACTTATTTCTGCTTATTTTTTCTTTTTAATTTCATTTATAATAATCTTTTCAGTAGAATACATATTAGATAAAAAAAATAATAATGAGAAAATAGAAGATAAAAAGAAAACAATTAAAAAGTCAAAGGAGAAAAAAGCAGAAAAGAAAAAACCAACTAATGATAAAAAGGAAAAGGAAATTATTAAAGAAGAAAAACCAAAAGTTAAGAAAAGAAGTACTAAAAGACCTAATAATACAAAAAAGAAACCAAATCATAAACCAAGAAACTATAAAAACAATATTTCTTATCAAAAAAATAATCCTAAAAATACTAAATCATCTACTAGTACTAAAAAAAGTAAAAATACAAAAGCGAAGAAATAAAATCTTCGCTTTTAATCTAATTCATAATTGTATATACCATGTATTTTTAATAAATCACTTTCTGTTGGTTGCACTATTAAATATTTATTATCATCGTCTTTATCCTTAGAAACTGTAAAAGTTATTGTATATTCAATTTTATTAGTAGTATCTTGCATTTTATCTAATTTATACAATGTATATTTTTCTTCATCATACACTCCATCTTTTATAAATTCTCCAGGATTATTATCTAAATAATTTTTGGCATCTACTTGGGCTTGATATAAATCATAAACTTTTATTTTAACAGTTACATAACTAATATCCCCTTCATACTTTTCATCTAATATTTCATATGCTAAATCTTTATATTGTTTTTTTAAAACATCACGATACTTATCTTTAGCATCTTCACTTAAATTTTCTTTTTCAACAACATTTTCTAAATCAACTAATACTTCACTATCTAAAGTTTTATATTTTTTTAAATAACTTTCTACTGCACCTTTAGCAGTATTATTTCCACAACCACTTAAAATAATTAAAATAAATATTAATGACAATAATTTTTTCATATCTTCACCTATTAGTATTATTTAACATATTTTCTTATTTATACATTATTGTAAGATATTTTTATTAATTCATAGATATCATATTCTTTTTTAGTTAAATTATCATTTAATTTATTAAGCATTTGTTTATACATAATATCTCTTTCATCTTCTAATTTATTAAACCATTCTAAATAAAGATATTTAAGTTTACTATCATTATGTTTTTTATATAAGTTATCAATCTCTATTTTTATTAATCTTTTTATTTTTCGATCTTGTCTTAATTCATTATAAATTATATCTTTTTCTAAAATATCATATTTTATTTCTGTTAAATTTATATTAAACATAAACTCATTGATATTAATTTCATCTTCTAATAATAAACTACTTTTATTAATACTTTCTCCATTCTCATTAAATTCAATTGCTAAAGCATTCTTACTATCACTAAAAATACAAGCATATTTTAATACTTTATTATCTTTTAATTTAGTTTTATTTTTAATACCTTCGATAAATGCCTTATCTACTTTTATTTTATTTACTAATAAATCAAACATCGTATTACTATCTATATGTTTAATAGGAATTTTTTTAACATCTTCAATAGTATCATCTTTATCCCATTCATAAAATTTAAAATAATATTCATCAAAATTTAATAAAATATCATAATAATAATCCATTATTATTTTTTCCTTTCTAACAAAAACAATATTATAAAAAAGCCAATAAAGAATAAATCACAATTAATACTTCTAATAATAAAATAAACAAAATCAAAAAAACTATACCCTATAACTAACAAATTTAAATATAAAATTATAAAAAATAGTCCTATAGTCATTAAAAATAATCCTAATAAAAATAAACAACAATTTAACATAACTATCTCTATATTTTATTTCTATTTTAAAAAAAATATTATATAATTAAATAGGTGAGTACAATGAATTATATTAAATATCTAATATTAGGAATTATTCAAGGAATTACAGAACCACTTCCTATTTCTAGTAGTGGTCATATCTTTTTATTTAAAAATTTATTTAGTAATCCTAATTTTTTTGATGGCTTTACTTTTGAAATTATATCTAATTTTGGATCATTTTTAGCCATCTTATTTATTTTTCGAAAAGATATTATAGATTTAATAAAGGGATTCTTTGGTTTTATTTTTAAAGATAAGAAAAAATACAAAGATAGTTTTATGTATGTTATAAAAATGATTATCAGTACTATTCCTGTTGGAATAACGGGAATCCTACTGGGTGATTATTTAGAAGCAAGATTTAATTCTTTAATCATTCTTGGTTTTACATTTTTATTTACTTCTTTAATGCTTTTTATAGTTCGTAATATTAAAGGTAATAAAGATAGTAAAGATATAACTTTTAAAGATGCTATAATTATTGGATTATTTGAATGCATTACAATTATTCCTGGTATAAGTAGAAGTGGTACTGTTTTAGTTGCATGTCTTCTATGTAAATTAAAAAGAGATGATGCTTTAAAATATACATTTATGTTATATTTCCCTGTAAGTGTGGGAACAATGTTATTAAAAGTACCAGATTTAATGAATATAGATAATACATTATTAATGCCTTATTTCTTAGGTATGTTAGCTTCATTAATAATTACCTTTTTCTCTTACCAATGGTTAAGTAATATTGTTAAAAATGGTAAATTATGGAAGTTTTCAATTTATTGTTTATGTTTAGCAGCTTTTATATTTATTTATTTTCGTTAAAAAAGAGAAGCAAATTATCTGCTTCTCTTTCTATATTCTTCTTTTAATGTATCACATTCATAAACATTAATATCCGGATTATAATTTTTAAGATGACTTGGATCATTACATTCTAACTCATGAAAATATGCCGCTAATGGTAGATAAACACGAGATAATTCTTCTCTAACTTGAACATTTAAATTTTTATTATTTAAAGCATTAATTAAATTAACAAACAAAGTATCAAAATTATCAACACAACTTGGATTAATACTACATAAAAGTAATGTATGTAATTCACTCTTATATTCATCCATTGATACATTTGTATTATATAAATACATATATACGGCTTTTTTATACTCCATATCACTTAATTCTTTGTCATTAGTTATATAATCATTAATAGTACTTATATAATCCATATTATCATCATATAAAACCATATTTGAATTTGATATTACTTGAAAATTATCTTGATTATTTAAAGTTGTACATGCTACACTTGTTATTGTTGTAATGGCTACTACTGAAGCTATAATTGAAGATATTATTTTGTTCTTCATTTTTTATTTCCCCTTTCAATTCAATAAAAAACTCGTTTTTGAGAACGAGATTACAGTATCAACACTATTTTTCCGCAACCCCCATTGCTCATCAACTGCTACAAGTATAGCATATTTGTAAAAAAATGTCAAATTTCACCCCCCTTTTTTCACCCTTTCGATTTTATTTTCATAAAAAGAAGAAGCATTATTTAGCTTCTTCTTGAGCTCTTGTTTCTCTTATAACTGTTATTTTTATAGTTCCAGGATATTGCATTTCTGCTTCAATTTTATCCTTCATTTCCCTGGCTAGTTTATAACTAGTTAAATCATCTATTTCATTTGGTTTTACCATAACTCTTATTTCTCTTCCAGCTTGCATTGCATAAGCTTTTTCAACACCTTCAAATGAATTACCTATTTCTTCAAGTTGTTCAAGACGTTTAATATAATTTTCAAGTGAATCATTTCTAGCCCCTGGTCTTGCAGCCGATAATGTATCAGCAATAGATACTAATACAGCTATAACTGACTTTGGTTCTACATCACCATGATGAGATACAATTGCATCAATTACGGTATCACTTTCATGGTACTTTTTAGCAATTTGTTCTCCAACTTCAACATGGCTTCCTTCAATTTCAAAATCAATAGCTTTGCCTATATCATGAAGTAATCCAGCTCTTTTAGCAAGGGTAACATTTTCCCCTATTTCAGCAGCCATTAAACCACATAAATTAGCTACTTCAATTGAATGTTTTAAAGCATTTTGACCATAACTTGTTCGAAAATTAAGTTTACCAACTAAATTAATTAGTTCACTATCCATTTTAGTAATACCTAAATCAGTAATAGCATTATTACCTATTTCTGTAATTCTACTATATACATCTTTACAAGTTTTTTCATAAACTTCTTCAATTCTACTTGGATGAATTCTACCATCTTTAATTAATGTTTCAATTGTAACTTTAGCTATTTCTCTTCTTAAAGGATCAAATGAGGAAATAACAATTGCTTCAGGTGTATCATCAATAATTAAATCTACTCCCGTAACAGATTCAAAGGTACGAATATTTCTTCCTTCTCTACCAATTAATCTTCCTTTCATTTCATCATTTGGTAAATCAATTGTTGTTACTGTTTGAACTGATACTACATCATCAGAATATCTTTCCATACTACTAACAATTAATTGTTTGGCTTTATCATTAGCTGTTATTTTTGCTTTTTCTTCTTCTTCACGAATATATTCAGCTATTTCTAAAGACATCTCTGATTCAACTTTAGCCATAATTAAATCATGTGCTTTTTCTTTACTTAACCCACTTATTTTTTCTAATTCTGATAATTCTTCTTTTAATATTTTCTCAATCTTATCTTCTTTTTCTTGTATACTTTGTTGTTTAACTAACAAATTATTTTCTTTTTCTTCCAAGGCAAGATCACGTTTTTGTAACATTTCTTCCCTTTTATCTAAATTATTTTCTCTACCTATAAGTCTATCTTCACTATCTTTGATTTCTTTTTTCTTTTCTTTAATCTCATCGTTAGTTTGTTGTTTTAATTTATATGATTCTTCTTTTAATTCTAAAAGAGCATCTCTTTTATGTTTTTCAGCTTCTTTTTTAGCTTCTTCTAATAATTTATTAGCGTTATTTTGAGCACTTACACCTCTTAAATGATTTATAACTACTAAAATAATTGCTCCAATAACAATACCAAGAAATAGAAATAAGATTGGAACGGCTATTTTTTCCATTCTCTCACTCCATTTCTTTCTATAAATAAAAATTAATTATCTACAATCTTATTATAATAAACTTTACTCTATTTAGCAAGTGAAATTATTGCTTAAAAAAAGGAAGAAATTTTAATTTTCTTCCTTAGAAGCATTTTCCTTTTTAAATCCGTAGTGTTCATATATTTTTTCTTCAATTTCTTGAGCCATATCTGGGTTTCCTCTTAAAACAGCTTTAGCATTTTCTTTTCCTTGGCCTATTTTTTCACCTTTATAAGCATACCATGCTCCGGTTTTTTCAATAACATCAATTTCGCTTCCTATATCAACAAGTTCACCTTCATGGGAAATACCTTCTCCATACATTATATCTACACAAGCAGTTTTAAATGGTGGTGCAACTTTATTTTTTACTACTTTTATATTAGTTCTATTTCCAAGGACTTGTTCACCTTGCTTAATTTGTTCGCCTCTTCTAATATCAAGACGAATAGTGGCATAAAATTTTAATGCTCTTCCTCCTGGTGTTGTTTCTGGATTTCCAAACATTACACCAACTTTTTCTCTCAATTGATTAATAAAGATAGCCGTAGTATTTGTTTTATTTAGAGTTCCAGATAATTTTCTTAAGGCCTGAGACATTAATCTTGCTTGAAGACCAACATGACTATCTCCCATTTCACCATCAATTTCAGCTTGAGGAACTAAAGCCGCAACTGAATCAATAACTACTAAATCTATTGCTTCACTTTTAACAAGAGCATCACAAATTTCTAAAGCTTGTTCACCAGTATCAGGTTGACTTAATAAAAGTTCATTAATATCAACTCCTAAACTTTTAGCATATACTGGATCAAGAGCATGCTCAGCATCAATGAAGGCCGCTCTACCACCAGCTTTTTGAACTTCAGCTATCGCATGAAGAGCAATTGTTGTTTTACCTGATGATTCAGGACCATATATTTCAATAATTCTTCCCTTAGGAAAACCACCAACTCCCAAAGCAATATCTAAGGCAATTGAACCACTACTTGTAACATCGATTTTTATATGTTCATCAGTTCCTAATTTCATAATAGCCCCAGCCCCAAATTGTTTTTCAATATCTTTTAAAACTTGTTCTAGAGCTTTATCACTATTTTTTACTTCTTTTGTATCTTTTGCTTTCATAAATCTCCTTCACTCTCTGACAATTCCATTTTACCTTAGAAATTTTATAATGTCAACAAAAATCGAACTAATGTTTTATTTTTCTTTTGCTTTATTTAAATCGTTGTTTTCACTTTGTTCACGATAATTATTTCCTAAAAGCTCTATATCTTCAGTTAGATATTTTATTCTTTCAATAATTCTTTTGGCCTTTAAAACATCTTCTGCATCTTTTGTTAAGCTTAATGTTTTTTCAAGTTCATCTATTTTCAAATTTGATGTAAAAAATGTTGGCATTCCTTTATTCATTCTTGTTTGTAAAATAGTACCAATTATTTCATCTCTACCCCATTCTGTAACTTTTTCAGCTCCTATATCATCAAATAAAAGTAAATCTACATTTTCTAAATTATAAATAATATCTCCAACAGAATTTAAATTTTCTTTTAAATGTCTTAATAATTCTGGTACATATACTATTTCCGTAGTAACTTGATATCTATTTTTTATTTCATTAAATAAAGCAGCAATTAAATAAGTTTTTCCTGTTCCAAAATTACCATGTAAATATAATCCTTTACTAAATTCATAAGGATTATATTTATCAAAATATGCTTTTATCCATTTAATGACCTCAGCTCTATTTTTCGTTATCTTAATATCTTTCATCTTAGCGCTTGCTAAAATATTATTATTAGTTTTTCTTTGGTCCAACATTTTAAATGCTTGTTTTTGATATTTACATGGCGTATAAGTAAAAATTAAATTACTTTCTTTAACTGAAGGAAAATAAACATACCCATGCATTTTGTTTTGACAATTATATAAATTTTTACAATTTTTACAATTATGTAATTCTTCAATTGTATCTTTTAACTTTAAAGTATTTTTAAATGCTTGTTCTTCCGTTATCTTTAATTTCTTTACCAATGCCTTATAATCATCATCTAAAAGAGCTTCTCTAAATTCTTTTTCTTGTTCCAATTTAAAATTTTTATTATCATTTTTTAATTTCATTTTACTTAAACTCCTTCAATAAGTCATTTAACTCTTCTTCTTCTTCCTTAGTCATTGTTCCTTCTTCTATTTTCTTATCAACCCATATTGGAACTTGAGACACAACTTTATTAGTATTTCCTATTTTTTTCTTATTCTTATGATATTCTTTTTCAGCAAATTCCATTGCATCTTTTGCTGTTTTTAATCCCGCTCTTTGCCATTGACTAGCTATCGTTTCCACATAATTAGTAGTAAGTTTATTATTATTAATTCTAAGAACATAATCTATTAAAACATTAACAACGGCAGCATTAAGTTCTAAATCTAAGCACAAATGTTCAATTAATTTTAAATCTTTAGGGGAAGGATTAATACCTCCATTTTTTCTTTTTAAAAAATCATAAGGACTTGTATTTTCAAAGACAGCAATTAATCTACCTCTTTTGGAATTATCTCCTAAAGGATTTTTTAAATATTCTGGCTGAGTACGATACACTAAAGTTGGAAGGCCACCTTTTTTAAATTGATAATCTTTTCTAGCAACTATTCTTAAACCATTTTTATCAATATTACCATATTCATTTAATACACTTCTAATAAGTTCAATCATTTTTAATGTATCAATATTATATATAAAAGCCAAATTATTTATAAATTCTCGCATCTTCTTATTAAATGCTCTTTCGTTTATTAATTCTTTGGGAATACTACTAATAATTTCATCAAAATTAATAGTATTTAATACTGTTATATTATTACTCTTTTTATCAATTAAATCTTCCGATAAATTAAATCTTGAAGTATCATAAACTTCATCTAATTTTTTAGTAATTTCTTCAAATTCTTTTAAATCAAATTTAGGATATTTATATAATTCTTTTAATCTTTCATATTCTTTATCTCCTAAATTATTATAAAGAACTATATTTAATATAGGATGATTAAAAAATTCTTGTGGAGTAAGTGGTGAATATAATTCATATACATAATCATTTATTTCCCCTTTTTTAACATAAGTTTTAAGTAGACCAAATGCCTCTAAGGCCTCTCTTGCAACTTTAATATTACCTATTCCACATTTAAGAGAAGTAATTAAATGATGATGAATTAAATCTTTACTCATTATTTGATATAATCCCAGATCATTCCATAATGTAAAATACAAAGAAACTGCGAGTGATCCCACTAAAGGTGAATATAAATTAATGATTATATTACGATCATTATCTGTTAAAATACTTTTATTTACTACAATATAACGATCAGCTGGTAAAAGTGTTGTATTTTCCATTATAGAATTCTCCTTTCATGTATATTATAATGTTTATTTTAATTATTAACAAGATATTTTTAAAGCCCTTATCTTTATTAAAATATTAAAAAATATTTTATTTTTGATATATTATTTATATTTAAAAAATGTTGATAACTAAATAGTTACCAACAATATTTTTAATCTTAGAAATACTATCTTTTATACAAATCTATAATAAAGTAGTAATTTTTTATCTTGGTTGTTAACATAGTTTTTTATTACATTATCTTTATCTATTTCATTACTAAAATCTTTTTGTATTTCTGCATCACTTAATGCTGTATCAAATATTAAAGCATCTGTAAAAGTGGTATAAGAATAGTTATAATACGGCATATTGACTTCTGGATTTGCACCTAATAATATTGGCATATTACAAGGTTTTATATTACCATTTACGCTACTTCCTATTTTTTGCCCATCAATATATATACTCATTTCACTACCATTATAAACACCAACAATTGTATAGTATGTATTTAAACTAATATTATAGTTACTTTCTACTTTTTCGTAATGACCACCTATATGTTGTTCAAATTTTAAAGAAGAATTAGATAAATATAATCCACCACCAGCACCTTGCCAATTGCCAAAATAATATTGTCCGGAAACTAAATCATTAAATTTTACTCTTGTTATCATTGTTATGGTATTTTCAAAATCATGATTTTCAAGTCCACAATTTATAAAACCTCTCGTTTGTTTATCACTAGTAGTTATACCATCACTATCCCAAGAAGCAACATTAGCTATTCCATAATTATTATTTCCACTTAAATCATCAATATAACCATTCATTTCATACATATCTATAATATACGGATTATCTTTTGTTCCTGTTGTTTCTTCTTTTAAGATAATATCAGTTGTTAAGTAGAATACTGGACGAGTAGAAAGGGTTCCAACCCTAACATCCCAACTATTTACATATCCCTTTGAACGAATGTACCAGTCATCGAAATGGTCGTTTGCATAAATAAATCCAGCTCGAGACATAGTCCATTCATGCACAGCATAACCAGTAACTGTTGTATCATTATTACTTATATGCATCCAACTTGCTTTACATTTTTCGCCATCCAATCCATCTTTATATGTTCCTGTTTGTTCATTACCATTCCATATTGTACTTCTTAAGCAATCTTTTCCATTCTTTTCTACTGAATAATCAAATTCATATGCATGCATTAAGCCAATTTTTGATGTTACTTTATCATTAAATTTTTCATTAATGTTTTTATAGCATGTTACTTTACTTATCTCATCATATCTTTCACAAGTTACACTATCTTTAGTTCTTCTTGTCATGTATGGCTCTGTATTAACTACTATATTTGTATTTCCACCATTATAGTAATATGGACTTGCTTCTTCAGCATAAGCAGATTTATTTTGCCCAGATTCTATTTCATATATCGTTGGTAGTTTAAACAAATCAACATAACTAACTTGTCCAGTTGTATAAATTTGGCCACTTAACCAATTTGTATCAGCTATTTTGTTATACCATATTGAATCTTTTTGCATATAATCATAACTAGTACTATTTATAAATATGTTATCATCTGATAAGCCATTTAGTCTTTTATATAAATCACTTTTACTCCATGGTACATCAGCATCAACTATTTTTTCATTTTTATTTACATCTGTATTCCATGTACTTTGATCTACACTATTCCATTGTACTCCTGTATCATTTAATGCTGTCATTTTGATTAGTTCTAATTGTCCATCTTCTGTTATTCCTATTATTCGGTACATATACTTATCTTTATTGTTTAAACATTCATCTTTGCTACTTGTTCCAAAACATATATAGTTATTTTTAACTTGTTCATATGATCCTTGATATCTATACATCCCTGCTTGGATATCTTCACTTAATGTTTTATTACTATCATTATCCCTTAATACTAATTCTATATCTGGTATCTTCTTATATGTTATCTCTATATCTCCTTCAACTGATGATATTGTTAATTCATTATTGATATATGTATATCTATCACTTGGTAAAGTTATTTCATTTTCTGTTATCTTATATCTTGCATTTTGATAATCTTTTAAATCTACAATTAATTTGTCTCTTTCCATTACTTCTTTTGGTAAATTATCTGTTCCACTTGGAAAATTCTTATATGTTACTTTATAATATGCTCTAAATTCAAAATTTAATAAGATATTATAATCAGTATTACTTGCATCATAACTTCCATCTTTATATTTAATTGTTATTTTAAATTCTCTTTTATTTCCGCTTTTTTCTATTTTATCTTTTAATTCATATCCTTCTATTGTATATGTTAATCTATTATCTAATCCATCGATATTATATATTCCCATATCAACATTTCCAAAGTTTGTTACTTTTACTTTATATGTTATACTTGATTCTGCATTTGGTAAAGTTATTCCTGCACTTACATTCTTTACATCATATTCTTCCCAATTTGATGTGGCTTTTGTACTACTTTCTACTTCTACTCCTGTTACTCTTATATTCTCTTGTCTTCTTACTTTTACTAAGCCATTTATTTCTAGTTGTTGTTGTAATGTTGAATAACATATTGATATTGTATATATTAGCAATACTATTATCGTACACATTCCATATATCTTTTTATTACTTTTCTTATATCTCTTATTATACATATTTTCCTCTTTATTTTATATATTTTAATTATATAATACCCCCCCCGAGTGTCAATAATTTTTAATTTGAAATGTGTGAAATCAAGTATAGATTTGCAGATTAAATTAACTTAGTAATTGTAAAATAAAATAACCATAAAAATAAAAAAAGTTGAAAAATAATTTGACTTAAAAAAAGAAAAAAGGTCAATATGACCTTCCTAAAATAAACTTAATTGAGCTGATTCTGGTAAATTATTAAATACTCCTAGGTTACGTAATTTTTCCATAGATGTAACATTAACTTTACCTCTCTCTTGAAAATCTTCTACACAAAAATATTCTTTCTTTTCTCTTTCATCAACGATTTGTTTAGCAACTGCTCCACCTAGACCTTCTAATGCTCTAAATGGATGAATAAGTGTTTTTTTATCTTCATCTATAACGAAATTTTTAGCATCACTTTTCTTAATATCAATATTGCCAAATTTGAATCCTCTGGCCGTTGCTTCTAAGGCCAATTTTAAAGTTTCTAATAATTCTTTTTCTCTACTTGTAGCTTCATCACCTTTACTTATGATATCTGTCATTCTTGCTTTAATTGCATCATATCCATTAATCATTGTTTCTACTTCAAAAATATCAAATCTTGTTGAAAAATAGGAAGCATAATATTCAGCAGGATAATGAACTTTAAAATAAGCAATACGAAAAGCACTCATAACATAGGCAGCTGCATGGGCTTTTGGAAACATGTATTTAATTTTTCCACAAGATTCAATATACCAATCAGGTATACCAGCATCTTCCATAGTCTTTTTATGTTGTACCCAAGCATCTGGTTCTTTACTAGCTTTACCTTTACGAACAAACTCCATAATTTTAAACGCTTTTATTGGTTCCATACCACATTGAATTAAATGAACCATAATATCATCACGACAACCAATAACTTCTTTAAAAGGAACAATATTATTTTTAATAAGTTCTTGGGCATTACCAAGCCATACATCAGTACCATGAGAAAGTCCTGATATTTTAATAAGTTCCGCAAAGGTTGTTGGTTTTGTATCTTTAAGCATACCAATTGTAAAGTTAGTTCCAAATTCCGGAACTCCAAGAGTACCAGTATCATTCATTATTTGTTCTTTTGTTACGCCAAGGGGTTCTGGGGATAAGAATAATCCCATTGTTTCTTTATCATCAAAGGGCACTGTTTTAACATCAATTCCCGTTAAATCTTGTAACATTCTAAGTTGAGTTGGATCAGTATGACCTAAGATATCTAATTTTAATACATCTTGATCAATCGCATGGTAATCAAAATGAGTAGTTCGCCAGTTGGCATCAACATCTTCAGCTGGATATTGATATGGAGTAAAATCATAAACATCCATATAACCAGGAATAACAACGATACCACCAGGATGTTGACCAGTTGTTCTTTTTACACCAACACATCCTTGAGCTAACCTTTCGATTTCAATATTACGCATCGTAATATTTTTATCTTCACAATAATATTTAACAAAACCATAAGCTGTTTTATCTGCTACTGTTCCAATTGTTCCGGCCCTATATACATTATCTACTCCAAATAATACTTTTGTATATTCATGAGCAGCAGCTTGATTTAAATCGGAAAAGTTAAGATCAATATCTGGTACTTTATCAGCATTAAAACCAAGGAAAGTAGCAAATGGCATATCTTCACCATCTTTAATCATTTTTGTCCCACATTTTGGACAATCTTTATCTGGTAAATCAAAACCAATACCATATTCAATGGCTAAATCTTCACCCTTATCATTTTTAAAAATACTATATTTACACTTTGGACAACGATAATGACTTGGAAGAGGATTAACTTCCGTTATACCCATCATCGTCGCAACAAAAGATGAACCAACTGAACCACGGGATCCAACTAAGAAACCATCATCATTACTTTTTTTTACTAGTTTTTGGGCAATTAAATAAATAACGTCAAAGCCACCACCAATGATACCTTTTAATTCTTGTTCAATACGATCACTAATATTTTCGGGGATTGGATCACCATACCATTCTTTGGCTCTAGTATAAACCATATCTTTAACTATTTCTTTTGAATTTTCAATTCTTGGTGAAAAAGGAACACCACCCGTTTCAATAATAACTTCAACTATTTCACATTTAGATGCAATAATATTTGGATTAGTTACTACTATTTCTTTAGCTTTTTCTTCTCCTAAGAAAGAAAAAGCATCAAGCATTTCTTTTGTCGTATAAAAATGCATATCTGGTACAACTATTCCACTTCTATTTAAAGGATGTAATTTACCATTAAATCTTTGATTAACAATAATATCACGATATATTTTATCTTCTCTTGTTAAATGATGAGCATCACTAGTAGCACAAACTAATACCCCAGCTTCTTCAGCTACTTTGACAATTCTTTTAATATGTGTATATATATCCATTAAACTTTTAACAGGACTATCATCCATTCCCACTAAAAAGGAATAAACCTCTGGTGGTTGGACTTCAATATAATCATAATATTGCATCATTTTGGCAAGTTCTTCATCTTCTTTAGTAAAGGCCGCATTAAATATTTCCCCATTAACACAGCCAGACCCAAATAATAAGCCCTCCCTATGGAGATTAAGTTCATTACGAGGAAGTTTAGCTTGATCACCTTTAAATAGATATTTAGTATTAGCAAAACTTATTAATTTAAATAAATTTTTTAAACCAACTTTATTTTGAACTAAAACACACATATGAAAAGGTCTTGAAAATTTAAGTAATGCTTGTTCATCAATGGAATCATGAAGTTTAGTTGTCGTTTCAATATTACGATTAGATAAAACTTTACACATTTTATAAAAAGCAATCGCAGTACCTTCACTATCATAATCACCACGATGGTGTAAATTTTCA
Source organism: uncultured Bacilli bacterium (assembly GCA_947632205.1). GTDB lineage: Bacteria > Bacillota_I > Bacilli_A > RF39 > UBA660 > SIG200. The sequence goes on along the minus strand of CANROK010000001.1, from coordinate 50,863 downwards.
TCCCAAGGGACTTCTAAATTCTTAACAAGTGTTGATAACTTATGGTTTTTCCACTCGGGATAAAGCATTCTTGCCATACCCATCGTATCAATTACAGTGTTAGTAAACTCGCCTAAATTATATTTATTATAAGCAGCAGTCATAAAACCAATATCAAATTTAGCATTATGGGCTACCATTGGCATATCTTTAATAAACTCTTTAAATCTCTTAACAACATTTTCTTCACTATCTTTATCTTGTAACATTTCATCTGTTATACAAGTTAAATCAACTATTTTTTGTGGTAATTTTCGATTAGGATTGATAAGTTCATCAAATCTATCTGTAACTACTCCATTTTTTATTTTAACGGCTCCAATTTCAATCATTTGATCATTATATGGTGTAAAGCCCGTAGTTTCTGTATCAAATACAACAAATTCAGTATTTAATAAATCATAATCTTTTAAATTAAATATGAGTTCATTATCATTATTAACAATACTCATCTCAGCACCATATATAACTTTAAACTTATCTTCTTCATTTTCTATTCCTTTATTGATATCACATACAGCATGATACAAATCAGGATAAGATTGCAAACAATCATGGTCAGTAACAGTTACACCTTTATGGCCTAATTTTTTGGCAAACTTAACTAATTTTTTAGCATCAATTACTCCGTCCATGGCACTCATCATGGTATGAGCATGTAATTCAAATCTTTTTTCTTCTTCTTCATCTTTAATTGCTAAATCTTTACTAGGAATAATTTCTAAACCCTTACCATTAATAACCATTTGTCTAGCATAATTATCCATTTCTACATCGCCATAAATTCTAACCCAATTACCTTCTTTAGAACCACGACATATGGCTTTATATTCTTTTTCATTAAATCTAACAAATTTAACTAAGAAACTATCCGTTTTATCACTAACTTTTAAATTGACAATATAAGTTGTGCCACTTCTTCCTGTTTTAGCACTAGTAAATTTTCTTTCACTAGTATCAACGCCAAAAATATAGCCCTCAATAATTATGCCTTTTACTTCACTAATAATATTTTTAATTAAAGTAACTTCTCCATCTTTATGGATACCAAAACAAACAGGACTTTCTTCTTTTTTCTCTAAAACTACTTCTTTAGATGTTTCTATTTCTTTCTTTATTTCTGTATTTAAATTTTCATTAACTAGAATATTAACTGCAAATGTCCCAATGCCATAATTTTCTAATTCTTGAATTAATTTTTTTTCAAATCTTTTTAATGTTTTCTTTTCTGCCTCATTACCAACTTCTAAATTAATAACATGTTGATTAAGTTCTTTAAAACATTTTTCTAAACCAGTAAGGGAAGGATGTTCAAAAATAATAGATCCTAATATTTCTTTTACATAATGAATAATATCATCTTCATTTATATTTTCATAATGTATAATAATATAACAATTATCGGTACCATTAATACCATTTTTAGCACATCTAAATAAATTAGATATTAAATCATAAGCAATGACATTTTTACTTTTTAAATAAACAGTATATAATTGTTTTTCTCTATTTAATACTACTTTTTCTATTTCAGTATTAGAAAATTCATCTGTATATGTATAATTAATACTACTTAAAAATCTTTTTACTTCTTCCATACTTACACACTTTCTATATTGTTTATAATAATACTTACTTTATCGTATCTTTTACTAACAGTCCCTTTTATTTTTACTAAACTATTTTTAGTAAATTGATCTAATAATTTATAGTTCTTTGGAAAAAGAGTAAAATCAGCATTTCCTGTTTCATCACTACAACTTAAAAAAGCCATATCTTCATTCTTTTTCGTCTTTATCTTTTTAACATTTTCTATCATAACATAACAAGTTACATTTTTAAAGATGTAATCTTTTATTTTTTCTAACTTCATAATATCTTTACTATTATATTTACTTGCTGGATGATTACTAATATAAAAGCCATAACTATTTAGTTCATTTTCTCTTAAAATATCACTACTTACTTCACTTCTTTTTATGTTTGGTATTAAAGCCATACTTCCTAAATCATCATACAAATTACCATAGTTAATAAATTCATCTAAGTTAGTAACTAGTTCATTAACATTATAATCAAAACAATCTAAAACAGAGGCATTTATTAACATTAAATATTCATTTTTAGAAATAAATTTATAAGTTCTTCTGAAAAAATCAAATATATCTTTAAATAAACCATTACTATTTCTTTCCAAAAGAATTTTATCGATTAATTCACTTTTTAAATTTTTAATAAGCTTAAATGGTAAATAAACTACTCTATTTTGAATAATAAAATTATTAGTAGATATATTTATATCAACTTTATGGATTAATAAATTATGATGTTTAAGTTCATTTAAATATTTTTTAATAAGTTCACTACTACCTATTGCATCATCTAATAAAACAAAAGTAAATAATGCATTATAATGAACTTTTAAATAAGCCATTTGATAAGAAACTAAAGCATAGGCGACTGAGTGAGATTTATTAAAACCATAATAAGCAAATTCTAAAATGGCCTCATAAACAGTATTTGCTAATTCTTTACTATACCCTTTTTTAATACTTCTTTCTAAAAAATTATTTCTTTCTTTTTTAATTACTTCTTCTTTTTTCTTAGACATTGCTCTTCTTATATTATCAGCTTCAGCATAACTAAAGGAAGCCATCTTAACTAGAATTTGAATTACTTGCTCTTGGTAAACAATAACTCCATAAGTTTCCTCTAAAATAGATTTTAATGATTCATCATAATAAGTAACTTTTTCTAATCCTTCTTTTCTTTTAATATATGTTTCTAATTCTTTATAAGGTCCAGGTCTACCTAAGGCAATTAAAGCAACTAATTCTAAGAAGTTTTTTGGTTTATATTTAGGTAATATATTTTTAAATGAAGATGTTTCAAATTGAAAGATACCATCTGTTTCAGCCCGTGTAAATAATTCATAAACTTCTTTATCTTCTAAATTAATTTCATTTAATTTAAAGTTAGGTATTTTATTAATAATTTTACTAATTATACTTAAATTTTTTAAAGCCAAAAAATCCATTTTTAATAAGCCCAGATTTTCGAGTTCATCCATAGTTATACCTGTACTATAAACATCTTTATTTTTATACATTGGTATTATATCATCCAAAGGACGATCAGCAATAACGATACCAGCAGCATGTTTACTAATATTTCTCTTTAAGCCCTCTAATTTTAAACTTATCTTATAAGTATTTTTTAACTCTTCATAATTATTTAAATAACTTTTAACAACATTATTTTCTAAATTACTTTTTAAATCTTTATCTTTATCTAATACTTTAATAAATTTATTTAATAAATTATCATCTACTTTTAATATTTTACCTATCTCTCTTAATACTAATCTTGTTTTTAAAGTTGAAAAAGTAATACCACTAGAAACATTATACTCTCCATATTTATTTTTAACATAGTCAATAACTAAATCTCTTTTCGTATTATCAAAGTCGATATCGATATCAGGCATACTAATTCTTTCTGGATTTAAGAATCTTTCAAATAATAAATTATATTTAATGGGATCAATATCTGTAATACCAATTACGAAACTAACTAAAGACCCAGCAGCACTTCCTCTTCCGGGACCTACTAAAATATTATTTTTTTTCGCATACAAAACATAATCATATACTATTAAAAAATAATCAACAAATCCCATTTTATTAATAACATTTAATTCATATTTTAATCTATCTATATATATTTGTGATACATTATTATTTAATCTTCTTTTTAATCCTTTAATACATAAATTAGTTAAATATTCATAAGAATTATCACAATACTTAGGAATATATCTTTCATTATTTTCTAACTCTAAATCAATTAAATTATTTATTTCATCTAATTTTTCTAAATCAAAATCATCTAAATTATTATAATCAAAATAATAATTACTATAATTATTAACTTCTGTATTATTTAGAATATCTAAATATTTTAAATATTCTCCATCTTCTTTATTAAATGTTTTAATATCATTTATATAAACAACATTTTGGGTTTTTATTAAAGCATTAGTTCTTTCTAAACTAGTTTTATATCCTATATATATATTATTAACAAAATTAAAAATAGCAAATAAATCACGATTTTGATAGGGAATAATTACTAAAATATGATTACTATATTGTTTAAATTCCTCTAAAGTTATTTCTCTTTCCGTTATTATCGTATGAATTTTAAGTAAATTTTTATATCCTAAAATGTTTTCTGCATACAAATATATTGTTTTACCATCTATCGTTATTTCAAGTCCTACAATTGGTTTAATATTATTACTCTTACATAAATTATAAAATTTAATTACCCCGAATAAATTTGTATCACATATACCACATACTTTTATATCTTTTTGAACACAAAAATTAATTAAATCTTCTATTTTAATTAAACTTTTTAAAAGGCAATTATCAGTTGTAACTTTAAGTGGTATATACATACAAACCTCCCTACTTAAATTATAACATAAATATTGTTTTGCAATAGAAAATATTTGACATATCTTTTAATATATGATAAAGTTTTTAAGTGAAAAGAGGAGGCATAATAATGGCTAAAAAAGTAACTAATAAAAAACCTTTAACTGGTAATTTAAGAAGTCATGCTTTAAACGCAACTAAAATGAAACAAAAACCAAATCTACAAAAGAAAACAATCGATGGCAAAACAGTAAGAATAAGTGCAAGAGAAGCTAAAAAGATGAAATAACTATAAAGTTATTTTTTTTATGTCACAAAAAAGACAGATATTGAAAATCTGCCTTAAAAGTTTATTTAACAACAATATTAACTAATTTTTTTGGTACGACAATTTCTTTTACAATAGTTTTCCCATCAATATTATTTTTAACATTATCTATTTCTTTAGCTTTAGCTTTCATTTCTTCTTCCGTACAAGTTGTTGGAACTGTTACTCTTCCTCTTACTTTACCATTAACTTGAACAACTAATTCATAAACTTCATCTACTATTTTATCTTCATCATAAGTTGGCCATGGTTCATAAGCAATCGTATCTTTTTTATTAAATACTTCTTGCCATATTTCTTCCGTAATATGAGGAACGATTGGATTTAATAATTTAATGAAATTTTGAGCATATTCTAAATTCCAAGTATCTTCTTTATATACAGCATTAACAAATATCATCATTTGGGATATAGCAGTATTGAAATTTAGTGTTTCATAATCTTTAGTAACATTCTTTACAGTTTGATTATATACTTTATCCAAATTTGGATTATCTTTAAATTCTCTAATTTCTTCATGATATAATCGCCATACACGGTCTAAGAATTTCTTTATTCCTCTTACTGCTTCATCATTCCATGGTTTATCAGTTTCAAGTGGTCCCATAAACATTTCATACATTCTAAGAGTATCGGCCCCATATTCTTTTACTATATCATCAGGATTTATAACAAATTCAGGAAATCTTTTACCCATTTTGATACCATTTGAGCCCAAAATCATTCCTTGATGAACTAATTTTTTAAATGGTTCTTTAACATTAACTAAACCTTTATCATATAAGTAATGATTCCACATTCTTGAATATAATAAATGACCAACAGCATGTTCTGGACCACCAACATATAAATCTACTGGCATCCAGTGTTCAATTAACTTAGGATCAGCAAAACATTTATCATTATTTGGATCTATATATCTTAAGAAATACCAACTAGAACCAGCTGAGCCAGGCATAGTAGAAGTTTCTCTTACACCTTTTATACCATCAACTGTAACATTTTTCCATTCAGTAGCATTTTCTAAAGGAGCTTGACCATTTTTACCTTTATAATCTTCCATTTCTGGTAAAATTAATGGTAAATCTTTATCATCTAAAACAATATCTCTTCCATCTTCTAAATGAATAATTGGAATTGGTTCTCCCCAATATCTTTGTCTGGCAAAAATCCATTCTCTTATATGATAATTAACTTTCTTTTTACCACAACCCATTTTTACAAGTTTATCAGTAATAGCTACTTTAGCTTCTTCCACAGTTAAACCCGTAAATTCTTCACTATTAATTAATTTACAACCTTTACCTAAATAATCTTGTTTTTCAAAAGCAGATTCAGTAGTATCTTTGCCTTCAATTACTTGAATCATTGGTATTTTGTGAACTATGGCATAATCAAAGTCTCTTTGGTCATGACTTGGAACAGCCATTACAGCACCAGTACCATAATTTGCTAAAACGAAATCACCTAAGAAGATTGGAACTTCTTTATTATTGACAGGATTAATAGCAAGGATACCATCTAATTTAACACCACTTTTAGTTTTATTTAATTCTGTTCTATCTACATCTGATTTTTTAGCTGTTTCTTCACGATATTTTACAACTTCATCCCAGTTTTTTATTCTATCTTTTAAATCATCAACTAATTTATTTTCTGGCGCTAAAACAAAGAAAGTTATACCATAAATAGTTTCTATACAAGTAGTAAATATGGAAAAACTACCACCATCTTTTATTTTTACTTCTACTTCAACACCTTCAGATTTTCCAATCCAATTTCTTTGAATTTCTTTCGTTGATTCAGGCCAATCAACTTCATTTAAACCTTCTAGAAGTTTTTCAGCAAAAGCTGGAATATCAATTATCCATTGTTTCATATATTTTCTTACAACTGGATAACCGCCTCTTTCACTCTTACCATCTATTACTTCATCATTTGCTAAAACAGTACCTAATTCTTCACACCAATTAACTGGCATATTAATTTGTCTTGCATAACCATCTTCATATAATTTTTTAAATATCCATTGTGTCCATTTATAATAACTTGGCTCACTAGTAGATATTACTCTATCCCAGTCATAAGAAAAGCCAATTCTTTTTAATTGTCCTTCAAATATTTTAATATTTTGTTCTGTAAATTTACCAGGATGATTACCAGTTTGAATCGCATATTGTTCAGCAGGTAACCCAAAAGAATCATAACCCATTGGATGCAAAACATTATATCCTTGCATTCTTTTCATTCTTGCTACAATGTCAGTAGCAGTATATCCCTCGGGATGACCAGCATGAAGACCAACCCCAGATGGATATGGAAACATATCAAGTACATAATATTTTGGCTTCGAAAAATCCCAAGCATCAACTTTAAATGTTTTGTTCTTTTCCCAATAATCTTGCCATTTCTTTTCAATTTCTGTAAAATTATACATTTCTAATTTCTCCTTTTTATTAATTTTTCTTATAACTTATCTCATAAAATTTACATTTATTATATATCGTTTCAATTTATATGTAAAGTAAATTAAAATTGATTTTTTCTATCTTTTTTATAAAAAAAGATAAAAAATTTATCTTTTCAAACTGCAATTATTTAAATCTTTTATCTTATTAACCATATCTTTATTTAATCCATTTGCAAATTTTTCATTATTAACATCTACTCTATTTATATAATTTAATAAATATTGATTAAATCTATTTATATAATAATTATCATACATAATAAATAACCCGTTATTATTATCATCTAAAAAATCAAAATATCTTGAAACAGCATTTTCAAATATTGTTGGTAAAACATATTCTTTACAACTTTCCAAAGTTTCTGTTAATATTTGAATATTTTTTAAATCATTATAACTTTTTAAAATACTTTGAATATTAAATGGTAATTTATTAAATATTTTTTCAACTCCAACCAAACATTTAGAAACATCAATGAGAAGATAAACAATTTCTTGTTTATCTTCTATATTAATATTATTATCATTTAAGTTATTACTTACTTCTTCAAATATATCTAAATTTACTTCATCTATATTTTGATATTTATATAATTCATTTAATTTATTCTTCACTTCTTGCATTTAAACTATCTACTCTCTTTTTAAATTCTTCTTCATCCCATATTGTTATATTTAATTCTTTGGCTTTATCATACTTACTTCCCGGATTATCTCCCACAATAACGACATCAGTCTTTTTACTTACTGATTCAGAAAATGAACCACTATACTCTTCAATTATGGCTTTGATTTCATCACGAGTCATAAATGATATTGTACCTGTCATAACAAATTTTTTACCCGTTATAAAGTCACTTATTTTTTTCTTAACCCCTAAATATTTCATATTAATATCAAGCATTTTTAACTTATCAATTAAATTACGATTATTTTGAAAATAGTCATAGATATTTTGAGCCAAAATATCACCAATATCTTTTATTTCTAATAATTCTTCCACCGTAGCATTCATCAAATTATCAATATTACCATAGATACTTGCTAAAAGTTTAGCAGTTTTACTACCAACACCACTAATACCAAGACCAAATAATAATTTTTCTAAACTATTCTTTTTACTATTATTGACAGCATTAATCATATTTTCAAAACTTTTTTTACCAAAGCCCTCTAAAGTTAATATTTCTTCTTCATGTTCTTCTAAATGATAAAAATCTAAGATACTTGTTAAAAATCCTTCATTATAAAAGTCCTCAATTATTTCATCACCCAAGCCATCGATATTCATGGCATCTCTAGAAGCAAAATGAATTAACCCTTCAATTCCTCTGGCAGGACAATTTTCATTTGGACAATAATAATCTACTTGTCCTTCTTTTTTAATAAGTTTAGTATGACAAATTGGACATTCTGTTATCATTTTAAATGGTTTTTCTAAACCAGTTCTTCTTTCTTTAACGAATCCTTTAACTTCCGGAATAACATCACCAGCTTTATGAACTAAAACTGTATCACCAATCATTAAGCCCAAATTATTGACAAAATCTTCATTATGTAATGTTGCTCTACTTATTGTTGAACCCATAACTAAAACTGGTTCTAAAACAGCATTGGGAGTTATTTGTCCTGTTCTACCTACTGTAAAAATAATATCAGTTAACTTAGTTAAAACATCACTATGTGGAAATTTATAAGCTACTACCCATCTTGGATATTTAGCTGTATAACCTAGTTCTCTTTGTTCATTAATATCATTTACCTTAATAACTACACCATCTATTTCATAAGGTAAACCATCTCTTTTTTCGGTATATTCTTCGATAAATTGTAATGCTTCATCAATACTTTTAACAAGTCTATTTGCCGGATTTACTTTAAATCCTAAACTTTCCATAAACTTTAAAGCATCATAATGGGTCGTAATTCCATAATCTAAAGGATTAGGTAAATGGTATATAAAATTATTTAAATTTCTTTTTGCAGCAATTTTAGAATCTAATTGTCTAACACTTCCCGCAGCAGCATTTCGAACATTTTGTAAAAGTGGTAACCCCTCAATTTCTCTTTCTTTATTGATTTTGGCAAGAGTTTCTTTATCCATATAAATTTCTCCTCTTACTTCAATATCAATATCTTTATCTAATTTTAAAGGAATAGCTTTTATTGTTTTAACATTATGGGTAATATCTTCTCCAACTACACCATCACCACGAGTTGCTCCTCTTACTAAAATACCATGTTCATATTTTAAAGAAACACTAAGTCCATCGATTTTAAGTTCACAAACATACTCTGGTTTTACACCCATTTTTTGAATTCTATTATCAAATTCTCTTACTTCATCTTCATTAAAAACATCACTTATACTAAGCATCGGTATTTCATGTGTTACTTTATTAAATTTATCTAATACTTCTCCTCCAACTCTTTTAGTTGGACTATCTACTAAAACATATTCTGGATATTTTTCTTCTAAATTTATTAACTCTCTTAAATATTTATCATACTCTTGGTCAGTAATCGTTGGATTATCTAAAACATAATAATTATAATTAGCGTCATTTAATATTTTTACTAATTCTTTGATTCTTTCTTGAGGATTCATAATTAACTCCACAAATTATTTTTATATACACCATTATTTATTTCACTTAAAATACCCTTTTTAATTGTATCTAAATCTTCTTTATAAGTCATGCCATATTGTTTACTATTAGTTCTTATAATTCTAATATTTTTATTATTTTCTTTAGCACTATCTAAGGCAACATTTGGTATTAACCATTCACTAGTCATAATATCAGTGCAATTATTAAAGAATTCTTCTATATGATTATTTAAATATGTAAAGATATCAGTTGTAAAGCAAAATAAATTCATAGATACTGGTTGATTTAATGGTACTTCAAATTCTTCTTTAGTTACTAAAGATTTTGCATGAACCATATCTCCATTTTTTTCAACTTCACTTTCAACCATTTTTTCTAAATAACCGTCTTTTTCAAAAATAATTCCTCTTTTAACTGCTCCATTTTCTGATAAAGTATTACCTACTAAATAAGAAATATTACCATAATCATGGTTAGGATTGTTTTTTAAGAAGTTAGCAGCATCAAGATAAGCATCTCTACCATAGAAATCATCGGCATTAATAATGGCAAAATCACTTTTTACAACATCTCTTGCAGCATAAATGGCATGAGCTGTACCTAATGGTTTAACTCTATCTTCTGGAATATTTACACTACTTGGTACATCTTCATTACTTTGATATGCATATTCAACTTTAATTTTATCTTCAACTCTTTTGCCAACTGTTTCTTTAAAAATATCATAATTTTCTTTTTTAATAATAAATACTACTTTGGTAAAGCCAGCTAAAATAGCATCATAAATTGAATAATCAATTATAAACTCCCCATTAGGACCAACTGGTTCTATTTGCTTTAATCCTCCAAATCTACTACCCATACCTGCTGCTAAAACAACAAGTGTTAATTCTTTTTCCATATTATTTTATCCTTTCCTTATACCTTTATAATTTTTTAAAAATTTCTTTATACCAATATTTTTACTAAATGCAATAGAGATAAATTTATCATCTACTCCTACAACTACTCCAGAGCCAAAACTATCATGAATAACTCTATCCCCATGTTTATAAGTAACCTCACCATCATTATATAATATATCTTTAAATGCTTCACTATTTAAATTAGGTTTAATTTTCTCTTCTTGAACATTACTTTCAATATATTTATTTTCTATTTCACTTATAAATCTTGATGGTGGATTCATCGATTCTTTTCCATATAACATTCTTGATTTAGCATTAGTTAAATACAATCTTTCTTTAGCCCTTGTAATCCCAACATAGCAAAGCCGTCTTTCTTCTTCGATACCATCTTCTTCCATAAAGGAATTAGCATGTGGTAATAAGCCATCTTCCATTCCTGCTAAAAAGACTACTTTAAATTCTAATCCTTTCGCTGAATGTAGAGTCATTAATGTAACATTATCACCATCATTTTTATGTTCTTCAATATCAGCAATTAAACTTATTTCATCTAAGAAGTCTTGTAAGTTAACACTACCTGTAACATTTTGATAACTTTCTGTAATACTTCTAAATTCTAATAAGTTTTCCATTCTAAGTTCGCCTTCTAAAGAATTATCTTTAGTTAAACTTTCTTTTATTCCTGATTTTTCTAAAACATCATCAATTAATTCTGTTAAAGACATGCTTTCGGCATCTTTAGTTAACTCTTCAATTATCTTTTTAAATTCTAATTCTTTTCCTTTAGTAATAACTTCATACATTGATTTATATTCTAAATTACTAGTTATTTCTAAATCTTCAATTGTTTTACTTCCTACTCCTCTTTTTGGTTCATTTATAATTCTTTTTAGAGCTATATCATCATCATGATTAGCAATTAATTTTAAATAACTAATTAAATCTTTTATTTCTTTTCTTTTATAGAAATAGATACTTCCAAATACTTTATAAGGAATATTATATTTTAATAATGCTTCTTCATATACCCGTGATTGAGCATTAGTTCTATAAAAAATAGCTATATCATTTTTTTTGTATCCTTCACTCAGTAAATTATTTATTTCTTCACATATAACTGTTGCTTCTTGTACCCCATTATTACTTCTTAAATACTTAACTTTTACTCCTTCACCAAGTTCACTAAATAAATTAACTTCTTTTTTATGAACATTATTTTTAATAACTGAATTAGCAACATTTAATATTGTCGTCGTACTACGATAATTTTGATTTAAAACAACAACTTTAGCATCTTGATAATCTTTTTCAAAATTAACTATATTCTTATAATTAGCTTGTCTAAATCCATATATAGCTTGATTTTGATCACCTACTACAAAAATATTACGATATTTCTTACTTAATAATTTTATTAATTTATATTGAACTTCATTTGTATCTTGATATTCATCTACTAAGATATATTGATATTTCTCTTGATATTTATCTAATATATCTTCATGTTTCATAAATAATTCAACTGGTAATTTAAGTAAATCATCAAAATCAATAACATTATTCTTTCTTAATCTTTTTTGATATTCAAAATATACTTTAACTACAATCTTTTCAATATCACTAATAAAATATTTTTCTACTTCGCCATCACTTAACATTTCATTTTTAATAAAACTTATTCTATTTCTAATATAAGATGGGGCAATATCTTTAATATCATAATTTAAATCTTTCATGATTTTTTTAATTAAACTTAAAACATCATCAGAATCTAATATTGTAAAATTTTTCGTTAAACCTAAAGTATCATAGTTTTCTTTAATTATTCTTAAGCCAAAGGAATGAAATGTTCCCACAAAAGCATAGTTATTAGTAACCATCGTACTAACCCTTTCTTTCATTTCTTTTGCAGCTTTATTTGTAAATGTAATCGCTAAAATATTACCACTATAAATCCCAGAATCAATTAAGTATGCTATTCTCGTAGTTAGTACTTTCGTTTTTCCTGAACCAGCTCCTGCTACTACTAAACAAGGCCCATATATATGTTTAACAGCTTCTTTTTGCTCTTTATTTAAACTATCTAAGTAATTCATAACCCATCTACCCTCTTATAGATTTATTATATCATTTATGACTTTTATAGTCATTAAAAAACATGCTTTTTTGACAAAAAAAGAAAATAAAAACATGTTTATTTTCGGTTATTTAATAATTACCATTCTTCATCTCTTTTATATTCTAAAGCAGTATTCCAATTTTCGTTATTTTTTATACTATTAATATTTTCAATATAATCTGGTATATTTGATAAAAATAAAGTTTCTTCAATATTTTTCCATTCACTTTCTGATATTAAAACGGCATTTTTACCTTTATTATTAACAATCGTAATTGGACCCAATCCGGCATTTACATCTGACACCAATTTATAAAAATTATTTTGAGCTTTAGCTATACTTACTGCATTCATTTATTAGTCACCTCCACTTAATTATAATGTATTTTTTATTGTTATTAAATAATTATTAAACTACTTTTAACACACAATTGAAAATGAAATAATAAACACTAAAACTTATGAAGAATTAAAAAAATCTTTTTTCACAAAGATTTTTTGTTTTAATTATACAGTTTGTAATTTATCTTCTATTTCTTGCAAAGCTATATTATAAGCATCCATAAATCTTATGTAATCATCAATATCAACTCTACCTATTTTAAATTGAATATTTTTTGAAGGTATTTTGTAAATTTGATCGCATTTTACTATGCTATCAACATTTAATTTATTTATTTTATTTTTCCTTAAAGGTTCATTAAATTTAAAATTCGAATTTTCTTTTGATTTTTCAATTCTCGAAGAAACTATCATGCCAAAATATTCAACAGGAACCAAATTTTCTTCTTCATCAATTATAACAAATAAATGATTTTTTCCTTTTTCTCCATTATCGTATTTATATTTTGATACAAAAACTATATCACCGACCTCATATTTCATATTGCTCCTACTTTCTATATGCAATTAATTTTCCTTTATGTTCTTCAACTTCTGTTGGATTTTCTTTAAATGCTAATGTATGCGGCTTAATAAGCTTCAATTTTTTAGATTTTTCCATTAAAATTTTTACTCTTTTTTTTAACTCATTACTTCTAAAATCTTTTTTTTCGTTTTCCATATTCTCCTTCATCTTTCTAATTTAATTTAATTATTAAAAATGAGCACTATTAATTCATAGATGCTCAAAGTATATGTTTAGACTAAGAGCAACTAATACAAATTACTCTTTTCTATCACGTAAAATGTAGAAGAACAAATAAAAATTTTCTTCTATAAAAATTATAACTAATTTAATCCTTAAAAGCAATAATACAATTTATTAAATTAGTTAATTTATTATATAATAAATTATAATTATGTCAATAAAAATTTATCTATATGTTAAAAACGTTATTTTTTGACAAAAAAAGAAAATAAAAACATGTTTATTTTCGGTTATTTAATAATTACCATTCTTCATCTCTTTTATATTCTAAAGCAGTATTCCAATTTTCGTTATTTTTTATACTATTAATATTTTCAATATAATCTGGTATATTTGATAAAAATAAAGTTTCTTCAATATTTTTCCATTCACTTTCTGATATTAAAACGGCATTTTTACCTTTATTATTAACAATCGTAATTGGACCCAATCCGGCATTTACATCTGACACCAATTTATAAAAATTATTTTGAGCTTTAGCTATACTTACTGCATTCATTTATTAGTCGCCTCTACTAAATTATAACGTATTTTTTATTGTTATTAAATAATAATTAGTTTATAATATTTAGGCAAAGGAAGTGTTAATTATGATGATACCAATTAATTCTCAAACAATAATATTAGAAGAAATCAAAAAAATTTTAACTTCTAAAGATAATAATGATTATAATTGTATATCTTTATATGATGCAGCAATTTTATTAAGAAAATTAGACAATGAATATGAAAATATGAGAAAACAATTCAATAATATACTTGATTATTATATGAAAAAGAATTTTTCCATAGATAGTTTCATTGTTCTTTATGGTTTTGATTTTAAAAACAAATTATTACATATTGGGTTTCAACTTCTTTTTGATATTAATGATCTTAATAAAGAGTGTATAGATATTTATTTTGCAAAAAGAAATGGTGATTTATATGTAGCTAAAACCAAAAATGAATCATATCCTGATAAATTGTTTATTGATGATGTATTTAATGTTTTAAGTTCTAAGTTATCTATAATGTATGATGAATTTCTAACTTATGCTGATTATAAAGATTATAAAAATGATAAGTATAATATTCATCCAATTAATTCATTATTTGATGTTTACATTGGTAATGATGCAATAAATATTCAGTTTAAAAATGATTTATATTTAATTGCTTTAAGTTGTAGTAATAAATACGACATAAAATGTAATTCTAATATTGTTATAGAAGGTATTAAAGGAAAAGAAAATGAAATTTTCAAAAGAATTTTTGTTAATATATCTGATTGCCCAATATGGTGTCAAAAACAATTATTAGAAATAAGAAAAAAGCAATTAGAATTAAAGCAAAAACAATTGGATGAACTAAAACAAAGACAAGAAGAAATGAAGCAAAGACAAGAAGAACAAATAAAGTATGAAGAAATGAAAAGGCAAAAAAGATTAACATTGATAAAAAAGATATTCCCATTTATCAAAAATGATTAAATTTATTATAAGAAGATGAATCAAATTATCTTCTTTTTTATGTTAAACTTCTTTACTAATAAAAATAGTACCAACTATTCTAAAGCAAGTACTATTTAAATTTATCTATATCTTTTTCTAATTAAATAATTATTATAATTTCTTGATTCTAAAAAATTATTTTTTTCTTTTATAGGTCTAGTTGGATCAAATGAATTAATAAAATCTTTACCAAAGGTAGCATATTTAATTATTAAACTAGATGTTCCTGAAAAAGATAAGCCAGTATGTTTTTGATTATATAAAGTACCTTTTAAATCTTTATATGAATGAGTATTAGCATATATTTGCATTAATTCAGCTGTATAAACATAGTATGCTAAATAATCAATTAAAGTATCATTATCTAAAATAGCACTTAATAATCTTTTGATATCAATTTGCCATGCTTCTTGCATTTCTGGTATACAATATTTACTATATTCTAAAATATATTCTAAAAATTCTTCCAACATAGCTGGTGTTACTATTCTAGTTTCATTTAATTCATTTATTATATTTTTTAATTTTTTTAATTCTATATTGTCTTCTTCTTTTAGTGTATTCATTTTAATTCCTTCTTGATTATTTTGTTTGATCTTTTATATAATTAATTACTTTATCAATAACTTCATTTATTTCAATATCTATTGATTCTTTTTCGCATCTTAATTTGATTTCTACTAAATTATCATTAACTTTTTTACCAACAGTAATTCGTATAGGGATACCAATTAAATCCATATCTTTAAATTTAATACCTGGTCTTTCGTCACGATTATCATATATAACATCTATTTTCTTACTTCTTAAAGTTTCATATAAATTATCTGCTACTTTTACCATATTTTCATCTTTATTATCTATTAAGACAATTGCTACTTGATATGGAGCAACATTCATTGGGAAGATAATACCATGTTCATCATTATGTTGTTCAATAATACTAGCAAGTATTCTACCTGCTCCCATACCATAACAGCCCATTACTACTGGTTTTGAATTATTTTCTTCATCTAAATAAGTTAAATTAAAGGCATTAGAATATTTAGTACCAAGTTTAAAAATATTACCAATTTCAATTCCTTTTTTGAAATATAATTCATGAGAACATTCTGGACATAAATCGCCTTCCACTACATTTACTATGTCTCCCACAATATCATATTTAAAATCTTTAACATTAGCATTTATATAGTGATAATCTTTTTTATTAGCACCAACTACAAAATTTTTCATATGTAATATTTCTTCATCTATTACAATTTTTGCATTTAGAGAAATTGGTCCAGTAAATCCTGGTACAGCATTACTCTTATTAATTAATTCATCTTGAGCAAAGTTTATTTCTGTAACATCTAGTAATTTACATGCTTTAACTAAATTTAATTCTCTATCTCCTCTTATAAAGAAAACAACTAATTCATTATTAACATCCATAAGTAAGGCCTTAACTGTCTTTTTCGAAGATATATTTAAGTAAGCACTAACTTCTTCAATAGATTCTTTACCCTTTGTTTCTACTAATTCTAATTCTTTTAAAGGTTCATCATCTTCAACATAATTCATTTTTGATACTTCAATATTTGATGCATAATCACAATTTTTACATAACACTAATATATCTTCACCAATATCAGTTACAGCTTGATATTCTTCAGATAAACTACCACCCATAACACCAGTATCAGCTTTAACTATTTTATAGTCAATATCCATTCTATCAAAGATTTTATTATAAGCATCTCTCATGACTTTATAAGATTTATCTAGTCCTTTTTCATCTTTATCAAATGAATAAGCATCTTTCATATAAAATTCTCTTACTCTTACAAGTCCATATCTTGGTCTTGGTTCATCTCTAAACTTATCTGCTTGTTGATATAAAGTAAAAGGTAAATCTTTATAACTATTTATTTTATATTTAGCAGCCATTGTAAATAATTCTTCATGTGTTGGTCCTAAAACATATGGCTTTGAAAAACGATCATTTAAATGGAACATACTTGCTCCTAAAAGTTTATTACGATTAGCTACATCATAAATTTCACTAGGGATTAAACTTGGCATCAATAATTCTTGAGCTCCTGTATTATCCATTTCTTCTGCAATAATTCTTTTAACATTATTTAATACTCTTAATCCTAAAGGCAAATACATATAAATACCAGCACTAACTTTTTTAATCATGCCTGCTCTAACTAATAAATTACCACTTATACTTTCTTCATCTTTAGCATCTTCTCTTAAAGTGAAAAAATAGCTTTCTTTTAATTTCATAATTTGCCTCATTTCCATAACTAATTATATAAGAAAATAGATAAAAAATAAAGAAAAAGAACTGATTTTATCTAAATCAGTTCCAAATTATTACTTATTTATTGGGATCAACTAATATTTTAATTGAACTTGAAGTCCCACTTGTAAGTTCTTCATAAGCACTTTGTACTTCATCTAAAGTAATTTTCTTTGAGATAAATTTAGTTACTTCAATCTCTTTATTAGCTATCATACTTATACATTTAGCAAATTCTTCTTTAGTATATGCTATTGCACCTTTTAGTGTTACTTCTTTCATTACAGCATTAATACTATTAAAGTTGATTGGCATCATGGAAACACCAACTAAAACCACAGTTCCTCCACTTTTAACAAGATTTAGGGAAGAATTGACGGCTGGAGTATTACCACAACATTCAATTACTTTATCAAATGAACCCATATATTGATTCATAACATTTTCGTCTTTAGCATCTATCCAATCATCACAAACACCAAGAGATACAGCTTTTTTACCACGAGCTTCATTAGTTTCTGAAACAATTACTTTACTAGCTCCACTCTTTTTAGCAAACATAGCAGATGCAAGACCAATAATACCAGCCCCAATAACTAAAACAGTATCACCAACTTTAATATCAGCAAGATTAACGGCATGATAACATACTGCAGTTGGTTCTACTAAAGCACCTTCGTCAAATGTCATATTATCAGGAAGTTTTAAAACCATATCACTACGAACTTTTAATTTAGGAGCAAGTCCACCTGGATTTTCTAAAGAAAGGCCACTAGCATATGCCCAAGTTTGAGCACAATAATGGATATCTCCTTTTAAACATGCCTCACATTCATTACATGGTGATATTGGAAGAGCTGTTACCCTATCTCCAACTTTTAAATCTTCTCTACCACCATTATCTACAACTACACCAGCATATTCATGGCCCATAACTAAACCAACTGGATTACCAATTTCAAAATAATGTAAATCAGAACCACAAATACCAGTAACTTTAACATCAATTAAAACTTTACCTTCTTCTTTTGTTGGTTCATTAATATCTTTAATTTCAAATTCTCTAACCCCTTTTATTGCTACACATTTCATATATACACTCCTTATTATTAGTATAGCATTTATTATCTTTATTATAAATAAATATTACATTATTTGACAGTAAACATTTTATCTAAAATGACCAAATCTAGCTTTTTCTTCATAACTAATATTTAATAAATTTAAATCATTTATTATATTTTTAACTTTACATTCTTCATACATTTCTTTCGTTGGTTCTAAATCTCCTTTATCGGTTTTAATGTATATTGCCAGTGGTTCTTCTTTTCCTATGGCATAAGATAATTGAATTTCACAAGTATTTATATCTTTATTTTCTTCTAATACTCTTACTGCTAAACTTCTGGCTTTATATGCTCCACTTCGATCAACTTTAGTTGGGTCTTTTCCAGAGAAAGCTCCTCCCCCAACGGGTGCAAAAGATTCATAACTATCAACAACTATTTTTCTTCCTGTAAGACCAGCATCTCCCATAAAGCCACCAATTTTAAATCTTCCCGTTGGATTAATTAAATACTCTAAAACTTCAATATTATATTGTTTACATATTTTATTTACTAAATTTTTTAAAATTTGATCAGTTTTACTTCTTTCTTCTTCCGTATTTTGATAACATATTGTAAATGTTTTTATTTTAGAAAGATGATTATTATCATCATATATACCAGTAATTTCTGCTTTGCCATCAGGTAAGAATCTTTTATCTTGTTTTCTTAAATTATCATACTCTTCACTAAATTTTTGTAAGATTACCATGGCTGTTGGTAAGTATTTATCATTATCCCGACAAGCATAACCAAACATCATGCCATTATCACCAGCACCATTAACTAAATCATTTGTACCCATCGCGATATCACTACTTTGTACTCCTAAATTGTTAATAATTTCTACATTACTATCATAACCAACATCTTCTAAAACTCTTTTAACAATATCTTGAACATTAATATTACTTTTACTTGTTACTTCTCCCGTAATAAATATTTTACCTTTACCTCCCATTACTTCAATACCACATCTACTTTGTTTATCACCTTTTAAGTAAGCATCTAAAAGAGCATCACTTATTTGGTCACACACTTTATCAGGATGACCTCTAAAAACAATTTCGTTACTATATAATTTCATATACTCCTCCTTCTATATAGTAACATCTCATAAAAAAACACCCAAGATAACTTGAATGTTTCAAAGTTATCTTATAGCTCTAGCATTACCACCTAATTAAATAGGTTGGTGTGACTTCATTGGGCTAGTCCCTCCATCACTCTTTATAAGATGTTACAATTATTATATTCTTTTTATTTTTTATCGTCAATTACATTTGTCTATTTTTTTCTTGTTAATTTTTCTTGTATTTTTTCATAAATATTATCATTATTTTTTAATGTATTATATAAATCATTTAATTCTTCTTTACCTAAAGATGAAATTAAACTTTCAAAATCATTAACTAAAGCTTGCTTTTTCTCTGCTTCAATTTTTAATAATCTTTCTTCTTTTTGTTTATCAATTGTTTTTATAAATTCTTCGATATTACCATTTACCTTATTATTTTTTAATACTTCATATAATATCTCTAAAATATGATAATCAGTATTTCTAATAAGATTATCTATTGTGTTATTTGATATTTCTTTTGCTTTATCTTTTACTTCATTTAAGAATTTAATATTTTTATTATTTACCTCTTTTTCATAATTAGTTAAACTTTTAAGGTTTTTTAATTCTACTATTTTCTTATTAATATTCTTGATAAAAGTTTGTATAAAAGCATCTAAATTAACAATAACTTTAAAATTATGTTTTAATTCAGCTCGGTTATGATTTATTCCATATGCTTGGTCATCTATCCAAAAACTAACATCAGGACTGAAAAAACTATTGGTAAAACCACAAACTTCATCTAATAATTTTCTTTTATCACTTATCCTTACTGATTTATCATTAATAAAAGCATTAATAAAAGTTTCGCTAAATTCCATGTTGTGATGAGGATTTTCTTTACCTTCAATTAACACAGCTTGAACTTTATTAACAATATTATCAATTTCTTCTTTTTGATAATCTTCTTCTTCTAATTTTTTCCTAAATTCTTGTAAAATGTTAATAACTTTCTTATTTCCTTCTTCATAATTTTTATCAATTCTATTTTTACGATCATTACCATTATAAATGTCACAAGGTCGATTATAATAATTTTTTCTTTCTTTTGCTAAATCGATACTATATTCTTCTATTTCATCAAATATCTTAGATATTGAATATGAACCAAAAGTACCATTAAAAGTGCCATTAAAAGCATTAGTTGCGGTTAAATCAATTAACAACATATCATGAAATTTAAAAACTGCTTTTGTATTGTTATTATTAATTGCTCTTACAAGTCCCGGCATTACATAATCAGTAAAACGATATTTTACTGCATCAAGTCCTTTATAAATTTCATCATTAGTTTTGTAACCCGCATAAGCATACAAAAATGCCGTTAATTTACCAAGAGCGTTATAAGCAAAAGCATTTAAATCAGCATCTTTTAATTTTACATCTTTTTGTTCTCCAGCAATATTTTCTAATAATGTTGTAAAATGAAGTGGATGATTTGTTTCATCCCAATCACCATCACCTACATTAATATAAAATCTACCTAAAGCTTTAAGAATATCATAAGGAGTTAAATATTCATATAATACATCTTCTAAATCAATAACATTTCTCATAAAAAAATTTCCTTTCTTTTTTAAAGTTTATAATAGCATTTATATAATTAAAATTCAAGATATATTAATGTAAAGTTTATGATAAATTAATTGTTTTCAATAAAGATAAATTATATAATAAACTTAGGAGGATAAAAACTATGAATAATACAGAAATATTAGAAGATCAAATAAAAAAATTAAATGCTAAAGTTAATTCTTTGCAAGAACAATTAGATAGCATTGTAGGACTTTTACAAGTTCAAAATTATTTACAAATTGCCAATAATCCTTTAGCCACAGAAGAGTTAAGAATGGATGCTTTCAACCGAGCAATGAACATAGCAAATATACCGGAATACAACATTAATAATAAAAAAGAAGAAGAAGCAATAAGTTTAAGTAGTTCTTTTCGTTAAAAAAATTACAGCGATGTAATTTTTTTTATTTATGCATTTCTTTTTCTATCCACAACATAATAATATTAACAATATAATCAATTTCTTCATTAGTTAATTCTTTATTTTTTTCAATATGATGCCACTTATATAAACAATCTCTACAGCAAGTTGCGGTAGCATGTTCAGAGATAAACACTGGATGCCCATGCATTGGAGTTTGTTTACCATCATTAGGTATATACTTTGGAGCAAGTCTTTTTTTAATAAAATCATAAGCATGATTTCTTATTGTATCTATACCCTTTTCCTTTATATATAAAATATCTTTTCCTTTTAAATGAAAACTACTTCGAAATTTTGATTTACTAAGTTTATCTAATATATCATTCATCTTAACCTAATTTATATAATTCTCTTACTTCACTACTTGATAGTTCTCTATATTCTCCACTTTTTAAATTATCTAAAGTAAGATTAGCATATTTACTTCTTGTAAGTTTTAAAACATCATAATGTAAACTTTCAAATAATTTTCTAACAATATGATTTCTACCTTCATGAATAGTTACTTCTACTAAAGAAGTATTCTTTTCTTTATCAATACTTTTAACTTTAAAATGATCTATTTTAAGTATTCTTTTATCAATCATTATTCCTTTTCTTAAACATTTAAAATCTTCTTCATTTAATATACCATTTATCTTAGCTATATAAGTTTTATAAACTTTATTTTTAGGATGCATTAAAATATTAGCAAGATTACCATCATTAGTTAAAATTATTAAACCGGTTGTATCATAATCTAACCTTCCTACCGGATATATTCTAGTTTTCGTTTTAATGAAATCTACGACACATTTTCTTCCTACTTCATCTGATACAGAACATATTACTTCTCTTGGTTTATTTAAAAGATAATATTCATAATTAGTATTTTTGGTGATAGTTATCCCATCAATAGTTATAATATCATTATCATTTACTTTATATCCTAAAGTATTTACTACTTCACCATTAACACAGACATGATTATTAATTATTAATTCTTCAGCTTTTCTTCTTGAAGTATAACCACTATTTGCGATAACTTTTTGTAATCTTTCCATAAAATCACCAGCAAGATAAGTATAACAAAAATATTTTTAAAAGAAAAGATTAGTTAAAACGATAGCCATAATAATACCTACTAAATCAGCAAATAAACCAGTCCATAAAGCATGTTTTATTTTTGTAACTTTAATACTACCAAAATAAAGAGCAATAACATATACTGTTGTATCAGTACAACCTTGTAAGATAGATGCTAAATAACCAATAAAACTATCGGGTCCAAAATTTTTAAATAAATCATTCATTATGGCAAGTGATGCGGTTCCTGAAATTGGTCTTAAAAGAGCCATTGGAATAATTTCTAAAGGAATATTTATATTACCAATATATTTACTTATTAAATTTATAATAAATCCTAAAACATTACTATCTAAAAAGATATTAATAGCAAAAATCATAGCAATAATTGCAGGAAAAATATTAAAAGTTGTAACTAAGCCCTCTTTAGCACCTTCTAAAAAAGTATCATACACATTAATTTTCTTTTTAACACCATAAAAGATAATGATAATAATAAATATAGGTAGAATTATTTTCGATATTATCGCCATTTTTTTTGCTTCTTTCTAATAAAATAATCTAAAGTAAGACCAGCAATTGAGGAACAAGTTGTAGCAATAATTGCCGGGACAATTATGGAAGATGGATTACTAGATTTATAGGCAACTCTTAAAGCTAAAATAGTTGTAGGTATTAAAGTAACACCTGCTGTATTTAAAACTAAAAAAGTAATCATTGGGGTTGATGCTGTATCTTTCTCTTTATTTATTTTTTGTAACTCTTCCATTGCTTTTAATCCTGCTGGTGTTGCCGCACTACCAAGACCTAACATATTCGCTGCAATATTGGAAGAAATATAACCTAAGGCCTTATTATCTTTAGGAATATCAGGAAATATTCTTTTTAAAAATGGATTTAATAATTTAGCAAATTTATCTAAAAGGCCACTTTTTTCCGCTATTTTTAAGATACCGGTCCATAAAACAACCGTAGGTAATAAATTAAGTATTAAATCAAGGGCCTCAGTAGCATTAGTTAAAATACTATCATTTATAATATTAATATTACCCGATAATAAAGAATAAATGATACCAATACCAATTAAGAATGCCCAAATATATCCTACCATTTAAATAACCACCTTTTAAATTTTTGCCACCAACTTAATTTTTCTTCTTTCTTTGCATCTTTTTTAATATATATTGGTTCTTTATGATAAGTTTTATCTTTTAAATTAATTAAAGCATAACCTACTATTTCATCATCACTATATTCTTTTAATTTATTTAAATTATAATTAATACTAACATCTTTTATTTCGTCTTCTTTTAAAGTCATATAATAATCATTTTTAATATATAAAGTATCTTTATAATATTTTTCATCTTTAATTTCAAAATTATCTTTTTCAAGTATTAAATAACTTTGATAATTTTTAAAAATATTATTATATATATCTTTATGATCTTGCCAATCATCTGGATCATTTAAAGTTACGACAACAACATTAATATTGTTTTTACTTCCCGTTGAAACTAAAGTTCTTCTGGCAAGTTCCGTAAATCCCGTTTTTCCACCCGTAATATATTCTTCATCTAATAATTTATTTTTATTATGCCATACATAAGATTTAGTATTTGATTTAGTAGTATAATTTTTCGTTTTAAAAATACTTCTAAATGTACTATTTTCCATAGCATATTTAGTGAGTTTTGCCATATCTAAGGCAGTAGAAATATTAGCACTTTTATCATCATTTTCTAGTCCATGAGGATTAACAAAATGGGTATTTTCCATACCTAAATTATTAGCATACTCATTCATTAAATAGACAAATTCTTCTACACTACCTGATATGTATTCTGCAATAACTAAAGCAGCATCATTACCACTACGCATAATTAAACCATATAATAAATCTTTTAAAGTAATTTTTTCTCCAACTTCTAAATATATCGCACTACCATACGCTTTATAAACTATATCTGATACTTCTATTTCATCATTTAAATTACCTTTTTCTATGGCAATGATGGCAGTCATAATTTTAGTAATACTGGCAATAAGTCTTGAATTATTTATATTATATCCCGATAATACTCTTCCATTATCTAAATCCATTGCTACCATTGTTGAGGCACTTATCGCAAATACTTTCATAGGTATTAATAAAAAAATTATTATAATTAAAAGCAATTTTTTTAACATTTAACTCACCTTTTGCTAGTTAATTATATTAATAAAAAAAAGAAATAATTCTTAGCATTATTCCTTAATTATTTAAAACGATAAACATTTATTGATGGGGTATTTAATAATCTAAAATTAAAATTTTGATATCCTAAACCATTTGATACATATAATATAGAATTATTTTTTTGATAATAATTATTAAGATATTTTTTAGCCCCTTCTTTTTTTATTAATCCTCCATAATATGGAATATTAATTATACCACCTAGAGAATGACCACTTAAAACAATATTGACATTATAATTACTTATTTTTTCAAATAAATCAGGTTTATGAGTTATTACTAAATTATAATTTGTTTCAATATCACTATTTAGTAAAGTTTCAATATTATCTGTATTATTAATACCAATAATATTAATAGGAGTAGCATCTTTATAAAATAATAATTTATTACTATTATCTAAATAAATAAAATCTGCATCATATAATATATCTTTATATTTATCTATATTACTTTCATCATTCTCACCAGCAACAGCAAATTTAAATAAATTAGCTTCTATATTTTTTAAATTATCTTTTATTATTTGATAATCATCATCATTATATTTAATTGTTTTATTAAATAAATCGCCACTAAAAATAACAATATCAGCATCTTCATTATTTATTAATTTAACCACTTTTTTTAATTGTTCTTCATTTTTAACATATAGTAAATCAGAAAAATGAACTATTTTTAATTCTTTAAAACTTTCTGGAAGTACACTACCATCTAACTCATAACTATTTATTTTTATATTATTAATTTCAATAAATCTACCATATAAAAATATAATTAAAAAAATAAGTATTAATATAGCAAAAAATCTTTTCATAAACACTCCTTACAAAGTTAATAATAATACACATATTAAATTATGAAATGAATGATAAAAAATATTTGTCCAAACATTATTTGAATTATCGTAAATTTTAGCTAGGGCACACCCTAGTGCTCCATAAGGGATAATAAACAATAATTCTACTATTTTTTGAGATGAAAATATTACATGTAATAAACCAAAAACAAAGCCCGATAAAAAAATATATATTATTTTATGTTTAAATTTATCCTTTAACGCTACTCTTGTTAATAATTCTTCCGTAATGGGAGCAAAGACCAAAACTGATAAAATAGATGCAACTGGTAAATTACTTAATAGTTCTCTATTTGCTTCTTCATTTTGAGGCATTCCTATAAATAAAGAAATAATACTATTAGTAATAAACATGATTATTAATCCTATTAAATAATATTTAATATTATCATTGATATATTTTTTACCATTCTTTTTAAAATCTTCAAAATCAGGGACGATAGTTTTTCTAAATATAATAATATAAATTGTTAAAATGATTAAATCTAAAGTTATATAAGAAAGTGTTTTAATAAATACATTATTATTTGTTAGAAAATGAAAGAAAATTCCTGTCAAAACAAATGATAAAAAAATATATAACAATATTAATAAAAATTGCATACCAATTGCTTTGAATTTTTCTTTCATTCTTTTCACCTAAAATAAATATACCATATTTTTATAGTTTTTTATAGTTTAAATACTTACATACCAATTAATTAGACATGAAAAAAACAAATATTTGACTATTTGTTTCTATTCACTTCTTAAAGCTTCAACTGGATCTTTTTTAGAGGCAGCTCTTGCTGGGATCAAACCACCAATCAAAGTAAGGATAACACTTAAGATAATTAAAATTAAAGCTCGATCTATAGCTAGTGATGCCGATAATGGAATATTACCAGTATAATGATGTAAAACAGCATTTATAATTGGAATTAATGCATAAGATATGCCAATACCTAGTAAGCCAGATAATAAACCAATAATAAATGTTTCAGCATTAAAGATAGAAGAAACATTTCTCTTAGAGGCACCAATAGCTCTTAGAATACCAATTTCTTTTGTTCTTTCATAAACAGATATATATGTTATTACCCCAATCATAATACTTGATACAACTAAAGAAATTGATACAAAAGCAATTAAAACATAACTAACAGCATTAACAATTGTTTTAACTGAATCCATTAAAATACCAGTTGTATCAGTATAATTTATTTTCTTTTCTTCTTCTACTGTAGCATTATATTTATCTAAGAAATTAATAAAATCTTCTTTACTATCAAAATCTTTAAAATAAAATGATATCATTGTTGGTTCATCTAAATCTTGATATCCTAAAGATACTAAATTAGATTTAGCACTAGCTTCCGTAGGACTCATCATTGCTGATATGATTCTTGTTAACTCTTCTTCTGTATATTTTAATTTAAAAGCCGATGCTATCTTCGTTTCATCAACATTAAATGAACTAGCTAAAGCACTTGTATAACTTGCTGTAAGTTCTCCAACTTTAGTTAAAACTTCTTTTTTCATTAACGCCTCAGTCATAGCACTACCCATTTTTTCACTTACCATAACTATTTGCGCACTATTTAAGTAAGAATCTAAAACTGTTTGTTTAATTATATCAATAACTATTGCTTTAGGATTCTCTTCATCTACTACATAATCACTATTATTTAATTTTGCATATTCATTATAACCAGCAATATAAGCTTGTAATAATGATTTTAGGATACCACTATAAGTTAATTTAAAAGTATCTTTAGGAACAACATAGGCATTTTCCATTTCTTGTAATTTTAAAACAACTGATGTACTATCTAAATAAGTATTAACAATATTATCTACATCACTTAAAGCAAATTCACCATTAATTGTAGTAAATATTTCACTTGCAAAAAGATTTAAATTATCTGTAAACATCTTTTTTGCCTTAGATGTATCCGTTGTAATTGAATTTAATATTTCATTCATTGATGCAGCCGTATCTTTTTGCATTTTTTCTTCATCAATATTAATATTAAAAGCACTTTGCAACTTTTCTTTATCTATTTCAATTAAATCACTAAGTTCAAAATCAAACTTATTATTTTTATCTGCAAATTCTTTACCAGAAAATACATCTATCTCTGGATTTGCTAATTGTTTTTTAACAATATCTTTATCTTTAGTTTCATTAATAATATATTTAGTTAAATCAGAAGTATAATTGATACCAGGACTTAAAGCCATTGTATTCATACTTCCTTCTTTTGGCGATACAATACCAACTATTTTTAATTTTAAAGCTTTATCATATACATCTTTCATGGTATCTTCATGAGAACTCATATCTTCATAAATATCATATTTACTATTATATCTATATAATTCTGTCGGAATAACTACTCTTAAATCAATATTCATTAAATCTTCATAACTAAAACTCATTGGTTCATTTTCTACTTTATTCGCTTCACCATTTATAAGATTAGTTACCATCTTTTTTAATTCTTCATTATCTCTTAACCCTAGTGAATATACAAGTAAATCAGATATTTTATTCTTGTCTGTTAAAACCATAATTACTTCATCATAGTTTTTTGGGTATCTTCCCGCTACTACATCATATTGTTCTTTTATCTCATCAATATTATCAACCATTTCTGAATATACAGATGAATATGATGACATTGAACCAACAATACTATTTTCACCAACAATTGTGGTTAATAAATTACTTGGATTTAACTTAGTTATTTTATTAGTAACATCAATCGTATATATATTTGGTACTATATTATATGTATATTTTATATTACTTAAATCTTTATCAATAATATCTTGATTATCTTCTAAATATTTTTTAAAGCTTTTTAAATCATTAGTACTTATACTTGATAACATCGAAGTAATACTTTGTTGCTCTACTACCTCATTTTTATTAGTATTACTATTATCTTTACTCGTTAAAGATAAAAGCATACTTGTTAAATCGCCAGTTTCCTCCGTTATAGATAAAGGATAAGAAGTCATTGTTTCTTCTTGAATGGAATCTACATAATTTTGAAAACCAGTGGAAACAGACATAATTAAAGCAATACCAATTATACCAATTGAACCTGCTAGAGCTACTAAAATAGTACGAGCTTTTTTCGTCATTAAATTATTGAAAGATAAACCTAAAGCAGTTAAAAATTTCATTTTTGTTTTATCACTTTTATTATTATTTTCATTTTCTATTTTTTCATTTTTTCCATCATAAGGATTAGAATCTGATATTATTTTTCCATCTTTTAAATTAATAATTCTAGTTGAATATTCTTTAGCAAGATCAGGATTATGTGTTACCATAATTACTAATTTATCTTTAGATATTTTCTTTAAGACATTCATTATTTGAATACTTGTTTCACTATCTAGGGCTCCAGTTGGTTCATCAGCTAAAATAATATCGGGATTGTTAACTAACGCTCTTGCTATAGCCACTCTTTGCATTTGACCACCAGATAATTGATTTGGTCTTTTATTAATATGGTCTTTAAGTCCAACTTCAATTAACGCTTTTTTAGCCATTTCAGTGGCTTCTCTTTTCGAAATACCAGACAAAGTTAAAGCTAATTTAACATTAGATAGAACAGTTTGATGTGTTATTAAATTATAACTTTGAAAAACAAAACCAATACGATGATTTCGATAACTATCCCAATCAGCATCTTTAAAATCTTTAGTACTAACACCATCTATTATTAAATTTCCTGAATCATAATGATCAAGACCACCAATTATATTTAAAAAAGTTGTTTTTCCACTTCCAGATGGACCAAGGATACTAGCAAATTCACACTTTCTGAAGCTAACAGAAACATTATCTAAGGCCCTTTGTTTAAAACCATCAGTACTATATTCTTTTTTTATGTTCTTTATCTCTAACATGTTGAACCCTCCTTAAGTAATATATCATTAAATTAAAATAATTTAAATAACAAATTACCACACATATTACATTATAATATAAAATTGTGAAATTAGTATGATTTTTTTACAAGAAAATACATTTTAATTTATATAATAATTGTTAATAATAATAACAAGAAGCAAATTCTTGTTTTATTATAATAGAAATGCTAAAATAAATTTGAAATTGGATGTGATATTATGTTTGAATTAGTATCAAATTATAAACCTAGTGGTGATCAACCTGATGCTATAAAAAAATTAGTTAAAGGAATACAAGATAATAAAAAAGAACAAGTACTACTTGGAGCAACAGGTACTGGTAAAACTTTTACTATAGCAAATGTTATTAAAGAAGTAAATAAGCCAACTCTAGTACTTGCTCATAATAAAACTTTAGCAGGTCAATTATATTCAGAATTTAAAGAATTATTTCCAAATAACCATGTTGAGTATTTTGTTTCATATTATGATTATTATCAACCGGAAGCATATGTTCCATCAAGTGATACTTATATTGAAAAAGATGCATCAATTAATGATGAAATAGATGAACTTAGACATAGTGCTACATCAGCATTAATCAATTATCGTGATGTTATTGTAGTTGCTTCTGTATCATGTATATATGGTATTGGCGAAAAAGAAGAATATGAAAAAAATATGTTAGTATTAAATATTGGGGATAATATTAAAAGAAATTATATTATTGATAAACTTGTTGATATGACATATGAAAGAAGTGATTTAGATTTTCATCGTGGTACTTTTAGAGTTAGAGGAAATAGTATTGATATTATACCTGTTAATGAAAGAGAAAGTGGTATTAGAATTGAGCTTGATGATGATAAAGTTGATAGTTTAGTTGTTTTTGATCCTTTAACGGGAGTTGTTAAAGAAAGTAAAAAAACAATAGTTATATCCCCTGCTTCTCACTTTGTTACAAGTCCAGATAAAATGGAAGAAGCTATTAGAAGAATTGAAAAAGAATGTGAAGAAAGAGTTAAATACTTCCATGATAATAATAAATTTATTGAAGAACAAAGAATCAAAGAAAGAGTTAATTATGATTTAGAGATGCTTAGAGAAACTGGCTATTGTAATGGTGTGGAAAATTATGCAAGACATTTAGCTTTAAGAGAAGAAGGTGTAACACCAACTTGTTTAATTGATTTTATGCCTGATGATTTTTTACTTGTGGTAGATGAATCACATGTTACTCTTCCCCAAGTAAGAGGTATGTATAATGGAGATAGAATGCGTAAACAAACTTTAGTAGATTATGGTTTCCGTCTACCTAGTGCCCTTGATAATAGACCTCTTAAATTCCCAGAATTTGAAAGTAAAATAAAAAATGCTATTTATGTTTCTGCAACACCAGGTGATTATGAACTTGAAAAAGTTAATCATGAAGTAGTTGAACAAATTATTAGACCAACTGGTTTACTTGATCCAATTATTGAAGTAAGAGAAACGGAAGGACAAATAGATGATATAATTGGGGAAATTAACAAAAGAATCAAAAAAAATGAAAGAGTTTTAATTACTACTCTAACTATTAGAATGAGTGAAGAACTTACTAACTATTTAAAGGAAATGAATATTAAAGTTGCTTATTTACATAATGAAATTAAAACTTTAGAGCGTCTTAAAATTATTCATGATTTAAGATGTGGTATCTATGATGTGGTTGTAGGTATCAATCTACTTAGAGAAGGAATCGATATACCGGAAGTAAGTTTAATATGTATTTTAGATGCTGATAAACAAGGGTTCTTAAGAAGTGATCGTAGTTTAATTCAAACTATTGGAAGATGCGCTAGAAATGAAAATGGTATGGTTATTATGTATGCTGATATGATAAGTGATGCCATGAAAATAGCTATCGATGAAACAAAAAGAAGAAGAGAAATTCAAGATAAATATAATAAAGAACATGGTATAGTACCTAAGACTATTATTAAAGATATTAAAGAAGTTATTTCTAATAAAATTGAAAAAAGTGAAAAGAAAGCTAAAGTTAGTAAGAAAGAAGCAGTTAATATGATTCAAAATATTGAAATGGAAATGAAAGAAGCTGCGAAAAACTTAGACTTTGAAAGGGCTATGGAACTTAGAGATATCTTATTTGAACTTAAAGGAGAATATAAATTATGAAAGCACTTGTAACTGGGGCCTCTTCTGGTATTGGAAGAGACATGGCTAGATACTTAAATACATTAAATATTGATTTAATATTAGTAGCAAGAAGAAAAGATAAATTAGAAGAATTAAAAAAAGAATTAGATGTTAATGTTAAAATAATTGAAATGGATTTAAGCCATGAAGATAATGTTTATAAATTATATGATAAATGTAAAAATGATGATATTGATATATTAATTAATAATGCTGGTTTTGGTTTATTTGGTGATTTTATCAAAACTGATTTAGATACTGAACTCAATATGATTGATGTTAATATTAAAGCACCACATATTTTAACTAAATTATTTTTACAAGATTTTGTTAAAAAAGATAAAGGTTATATTTTAAATGTAGCATCAAGTGCAGGATTTATGGCTGGTCCTCATTTGAATACTTACTATGCTACTAAAAATTATTTACTTAAATTATCAATGGCTATTAATGAAGAATTAAGACAAATAAAAAGTAATGTTAAAGTATGTACATTATGTCCAGGACCAACTAGTACAGAATTTACTAAAGTTGCTAAAGGTAATTTTAGTTTAAGAGAAACCTCAAGTGAATATGTTGCTAAATATGGGATAGATAAAATGTTTAAAGGTAAAATGATTATTATTCCTACTCTAATGATGAAATTAGGAATATTTGGAATAAGATTTATACCATATAGGTTACAACTTATTATTACTAGTTTTATTCAACATCGTAAGACAAGAAAAAATAGTTAAATTTGCTTAGTTTAACTATTTTTTATTTTTTAATATTCTTGTTGTATTTAATATTGTTAAGAGTGTAACACCCGTATCAGCAAAAACTGCTTCCCACATTGTTGCAAGACCTAAACCACTAAGTATTAACACTAATACTTTAATACCTATTGCAAAGATTAAATTTTGTTTAATTATTTTATTAGTCTTCTTTGATATTTTAAAAAGTGTCAATAAACTATCTAAATTATCATTCATAATAACAATATCACTTGCTTCAATAGCAGATGCACTACCAATACTACCCATAGATATACCAACCCTTGCAATTCTTAAGGCAGGTGCATCATTAATTCCATCACCAACAAAGGCAACAGCACCATTATATTTTTCTATTTCACTTTCTAATAATTCATATTTATCTTTAGGAAGTAGTTCATAAGATACATCATCTATTCCTACTTTACTAGCAATATCTAAAGCAATA
Source organism: uncultured Bacilli bacterium (assembly GCA_947632205.1). Taxonomy (GTDB): domain Bacteria; phylum Bacillota_I; class Bacilli_A; order RF39; family UBA660; genus SIG200. Next base: position 17,310 of record CANROK010000001.1, on the reverse strand, counting down.
TCTTTACTATCACCAGTAAACATCTTAACATTGATACCTAAATTCTTTAAAGATGCTATTGTCTCTTTTGCTTCTTTTTTTATACCATCATTGATAATTAATTTAGCAATATTTTTATTATTAACATTTAAATATATACCATTATCATTTGTATCTCCTTCACAATATTTAGAAGATCCAATTTTAATATTATCTTTTTTTATATTAAATGTTATTCCCTTACCACTTATTTCTTTAAAATCATTTACTTTTTTTGGCTTTATATCATTAAATATATTTAAAATATTTTTAGCAATGGGATGATTTGATAATGCTTCGCCACTTACATAATAATTTATTATTTCATCTTTTTTATATTCTTTATCTAATATTTCTAATTGATAATTTAAATCATCTCCCGTAGTAATAGTACCTGTCTTATCAAAAATAATTTCTTTTAAAGATGATGATGCTTCAAGAAAATTACTACCCTTTATTAAAATACCATTTTTACTTGATGCCCCAATACCAGAAAAATATGATAAAGGCACAGAAATAGCTATTGCACATGGACAAGATACTACTAAGAATACTAATGCTCTATAGATAGCATCATGGATAGATATGCTTGGAAATAAAGGTAAAATAATAATTATTAATATGGCTAGTAATAAAATAATTGGGGTATATATTTTAGCAGCTTTAGAAACAAAATTTTCGGTTTTAGCTTTTTTATCAGTAGCATTTTCTACTAAAGATAAGATTTGAGATACGGTACTATTTTCATATTCTTTTAATACTTTTATTCTAAGTACATTATCCATATTAATACTACCAGATAATACTTCACTATTTTTAGATACAAATGTTAATCTACTTTCTCCAGTTAAGGCCTTATTATCAAGTTTCGATTCACCTTCAATAACGATACCATCTAAAGGTATTTTTTCTCCTTTTTTAACTACGATTATATCATTTATATTAACTTCTTCTGGACTTACTTTAATTATTTTATTATTACTCTCTAAATTAGCATATTCTGGTTTTATATCCATTAAATCACTAATTGATTTTCTTGAATTATTAACAGCAATACCCTCTAATATTTTACCAATCTCATAAAGAGTAATAACCATTAATCCTTCATGAATATTATTAGTAAAATATGCTCCCACACAAGATATGGTAACTAATAAATTTTCATCTATCGTAAAACTTCTTATAAGCATTAAGAATGCTTTTTTTATAACTCTAAATAATAATACTATATAAGCTAAAATAATAAGTATTTGATGTATTAAAGGTATATGAATAATCATAGATAAAATAAAGAATATAATTCCAAGTAATAAACGAATAATATCAAATTTAATATTATTTTTATTAGTTTCTGATTCATCCATTACTTTAACATCACTATCTACTCTTTTTACTATATCTTGAACTAATTTTTTAGCATCTTTATTATCAGTATCTACTACAATAGTTAACTTGGCAAAGTTAACTACTGCTTTATTAATACTATCTTCTTTATTTAGGGCCTCTTCAATTTTTTTAGCACAATTAGCACAATCAAGTGCATTTAATTTATATCTACATTTCATCTAAATGTTCACGTCCTAACATAAATATTTTTTTTACATGATCATCACTTAAAGAATAATATGTACAATTACCATCTTTACGATATTTAACTAATTTTGATTGTTTTAATATTCTTAATTGATGGGATACTGCCGATTGGCTAGCTTTAACTAATTCCGATATTTCACAAACACATAATTCTTTATCTAATAAAATATTAATTATTTTTACACGCGTTGAATCACCAAATATTTTAAATAATTCAGCCATATCGATTAATTTATCTTCACTTAACAATTCCATAACTTCCTCCATATATGAATATCTGTTCATATACTTATATATTAATATACTTTAAAAATTATGTCAATAAAAAAAGTTCATTTAGAACTTATTTTACTTCTTCTATTTTTAATTCAATTTTAAAACTTTCGGTAATATTATAATTTTCTGATGTTGCTACTACAGCCCCATCTAATGCTTTACTTAAATAATTATCAGCTTTACTATTAGTGCTTACCCATTCCCAAGATAAATTATAAACATCATTTACTTCTTTATTCTTATCTATTATTTCATTTTTATTAAAAATATTTTTAATAGAATTTAAATTTCCTTTTCCTATTTCTTCACCATTTTTAGTTAATGTATAAATTATAGGATAATAATCTTCTTGTAAACTAAAAGTAACATTAATATCATTGGTTGTCATATCACGATATTTTCCTTGCTTTAAATAAATTGTATTTCCTGTTATATTAAAAATTACATTACTTGCAACTTCACTTTCACCAGCTATTTTAAATTCTATAAATTTCTTTTCTTTATTATTTGCAGACATTTTTTCTTGAGATGATAAGATTATAGTATTTTTATCTTTAACATAATTATTTTTATTTTTTTTACTTGAAGATGTTATTTTTAAACCATTTTTTTCAACAGAAATACTAGTATGACTCAATCTATAAACGGGAATAACACTAATTAAACAAATGAATATAACTATTACTACTATCATAATAATATTTTTTTTATTTTTCATCTACATACCTCTTTAATTATTTTAAAAGAAATGAACTTTTCATTCATTTCTCTTTTATTTTTTTGCCTTTTTAGTTTCTTTTTTTACTGGTTTTTCAGTTTCTTCTAATTTATCAGCAGCATTTTTTAAAAGTTCTGCTGTTTTTGTTTTAACTTGTTTTGCTGTTTTTTCAACTATAGGTGTTCCCTTTTCTTTAGCCAAATCAACTAATTCTTGGGCTTTTATTTTTACTTCATTTGACTTATCAATTATTAATTGTTTAGCAGTTTCTTTATCTAACTCTTTAATAGTATTTTCTAGTTCTCTCGTTTTAACTATTATAGTATTTTTAACTTCTTCAACATCGATATCTTTGGCTTTATCGATTAATTCATCAATAAGTTTAGCTAAATCCTTTCTTGTTTCTTTACCACTTTTTGGAGCAAATAACAAACCTAATCCTAAACCAACACCTGCTCCAAGTAAAAAATTGCCTTTTTTACTCATCTTCTTCACTCTCCTCTTTCTTACCTTTTTTTGTAAATAATTTATATGTTAAATTTTCTACTGTTCCTACTACGGTATTTACTATACCATTTACCTTATTTGAAACTACTCCCACAATATCAAATATTGGTGTTACTTTTTTTACTTTATCGTCAATATCATCGACAATAGTATTAACTTTATCTATAGTAATTATAAGTTTTATACCTAAAATTATACCTACCATTATTAATATTATCAATAAGATATAAACTATAATTGGTAAAAAATGGGATAAAAATTCCATATCTATCTAGTCCTCCTCTCTTTCATCATAAATACTATCTATTAGTTCAAACAAATCATTATCAATATCATCATCTTTTACTTTTTCATCACTAATTGATTTATCAATGGCCGCATCTAAATTATTACTGAATTCTTCTTCTAACATATCATCTGCATCTTTTGTTTTTTCTTCTTCACTAATTTTTTCTAATTCTTCTTCAATAGCTTCTAAATTATTACTTACAGGTATTTCAAGGGTATCTTCTAAACTAATTTCTTCACTAGCTTCTTCTAATAATGTATCTATTGATTTAGTAGTTTTTTCTTGAGAGTTTTCTTTATTATCTTCCTTTTCTGGCTTTACTTCATCTCTTTCTTCAAAAAAAGTAACAACTGGCTCAGATATAGTTTCTTCAGTAAAATCAGAAACTTTTGGCATTTCTATTTTTTCCTTATTTATTGGTTCGAATGCTTTCTTTCTTACATAATCAACATCAATTTTGGTATTATCAGTTCGATCAACAATATCTGATGATTTATAATCCTTATTTAAAACTCCAAAAACCGGAGAAATAATTGGTGATGGTTTAAATTTTTTCTTTTCACCCTTATCAAAATCTCTATCTATATTTCTTTCTTGACGTTCATATTTAGCATATTCATTTTTCTTTTCAACATTTTTCTTTCTTTCAAAATCTAATACATTATTATTTTGACGATATTTATTATTATCTTTTTGTAAAAAATTATCTTCATAAGTTTTATTTTCATTATTACGGGAAAAATTGTTTTGAAATTCTTCTTCATCAAAATCTGGAAATGTAAAAGTATTATTATCTAATTTAAATAATTCTCTTTCACTTTGTACTGTTTCTGTTTTTTCTTCTTTTATATCTTTTAATTCATCAATTTTATTGTTATTATTCGTATTATCTCCATTATCTTTTATCTTAATAACATCGACACTTTCATTAACATTATCATCATCTTCTACTTCAAATAAAATGTCTTTAATCTTTTTTACTAAACTCATTATGTCCTCCTAATTCAAGAAATCTGTATCCTTAATAACGTTTTCTTCACTTTCTTTATTTATTTCATCTTCATGGGTTAATACATCTGATTTATCTGTACTATTTTCAAAAATATCAAATTTTTCTTCTGTATAATCTAATTCGTCATCTGCTAATAGTTTCTCGATAATTGTTGCATTATATTTTATGCTCTTTAAGATATTAATGGCATTGATAAGTGTCCTATTAATTTGATCATTATCTACCATTACTTCTATTTTAGCATAATTATACATAATTTCAATCAAATATTTATTATTTTCTTTTAAATTTATCTCTAAATAACCTTCTATATTATTATAATTTATAGTATTTGAATAAATAGCATTTTCATTTATTTTATAATTACTTTTACTATTTGCCATATAACTTACAAAATCTACATATAAATAATAATTTACATTTTCACTCGTAATAATAATATAATTACTTCCTGCCGAACTGATTTGTAACCCATTTGGTAAATAAAATTTATAACCTTTACGATAAATATTTGCATCTTTATTATTATTAATAACTGTATTAATTATTTCATCATAACTAAGATTAGCTACTTTTGTACAACCCGTTAAAGTAATTGATAATATTAATAATAGCAATATTTTTTTCTTCATATTTTTAAACTCCATCTTTATTATACCATTTATTTCATAGCTTTTAAATATTTTATTTTAATTCCCATCTTACTAAACTTTTCTTCATATTCAGTCATAACATTATCTATATTACTATTATGAAGATCATAACTTACTATTTCTAATTTATAACCATAATTTTTTAAAGATTCAATACTATAATTAAATAATTCATCATTATCTGTTTTTTGAATAATAACACATTTATTTTTAAATAATTTATCATAAAATTCTAAAAAAATTTTAGATGTTAATCTTCTTTTCTCATGCCTTTTTTTAGGCCAAGGATCAGAAAAATTTAAATAAATAACATCTATTCTTTTTTTAAGTAATTCTTCTAAATTAATAACATCATTTATAATAACTTTTAAATTATCAAGTTTATAATCTCTAATTTTTTTTATTGCAATACTTGCCACACTTGCATATTTTTCAATCCCAATAAAATTAATATCTGGGTTATTTAAAGCCATTTGTAATATAAAATTACCTTTACCCATGCCTATTTCAATATATAATGGTTTATTATTATCCACAAAATTAATAGTATCTGTTATTAAAAAATCACAACTATTAATAACTTCATCTTTGTCTTTAGGATTTCGCATCCGCATTTTTAACCACTTCCTTAATTTATCATATATTGTTTGTAGGAGGTTCAAATGAAAAAAACAAGAAATTCGTTCTTTGCTGAAAGTTCTTATCAAGCATATAATCCCATGCAAGGAGGTATTCCTCAAACAAATCAAATGAATACACCAATGACACCAGGTCCTTATCAAACTTCAAGTAATTATTTTTATCAAGGTCCTATGCCTAATAATTATATCACAAATGAAAGTGATATAGAAAGTCGTTTTGCCAAAATAGAACGTCAGTTAAATCGAATGGATTATCGATTATCTAAACTAGAAAGTGCTGGAAACGTTGTTTCTAGTGATGATGTTGAAATCAATAATTCTAATATGTATATGTTATAACCTCTAAAAAAAGAGGTTTTTTAATGGTATATAATCATAGCACTAAAACAATATATTTGTTCCTCTCCATTAATTCCCACTGCTACTTGATATTTAATATCAATAACATCAACATCTTTTAATAAAAATTCATTTACACTATTTTCTAAATCCCTCTCACATTCTTCATCAAATAATTTTACTTTCATTATATTTCACCCTTAATACTATAGCAAATTAAAAATTATTTTTTTGTCGAAATAATTTATATTTTTTATTATTCAATTGTCAGATATATTTTTAAATGGTATAATTTTTTAAAAGGTGGTTGCAATGAAAGATAAAATATATATATTTGGCCATAAAAATCCTGATACTGATAGTGTTTGTAGTGCTATTTCTCTATCTTATTTAAAAAATGCATTAGGATACAATACAGAGCCAAGAATTTTATCCAATATAAACGAAGAAACAAAATATGTTTTAAATAAATTTAAAGTAGATATACCGCCAATTTTAGAAGATGTTAAATTACAAGTTAAAAATATTAATTATCATAAAGATTTTAAAATTAATATTAATAACTCAGTTTATAATGCTTTTTTTGAAATGCAAAATAATAATATGAGTACAATTCCGGTTGTGGATAATAAAAATAACTTTGTAGGTACTTTTGCGATGAAAGATATAGCCAGACAAGAAATTCTTGGCGATATAAATATTCTAAAAACTAATTATGATTATATTCTTGATGCTTTAGATGGGATAGAAATCTTAAGATTTCAAAGTGAAATTGAAGGTAATATTACAAATATAGATTTAAGAAGTTCTACTTTTAAAGAAGAAAATTTACTTAATAAAAATTCCATCTTAGTAGTAGGAAATAGATATTCAATCATTGAAGATGCTATTAATAAAAAAGTTAAATTAATAATAGTTACGGGTAATAATAAATTTAAAGACGAACATTTAAAGTTAGCAAGAAAAAATAAAATTAATATTATATATACTAAAAAAGATACTTATGAAACATTACTTAAAATAAAATTTGCCAGTTATATATATAATTATCCTTATCAAAAAGACATTATGGTAGTAAACGAAAAATTAGATGTTAGTGATTTAAATGATATTATTAATAAAACTAAACATAGTTATTATCCTGTTATTAATAATAATAATGAATGTTTGGGCTTAATAAAACTTTCTGATTTAAGAAACACTAATCCTAAAAAAGTTATTTTAGTTGATCATAATGAAGTTAATCAAAGTGTGGATGGCTTAGATGAAGCAGATATCTTAGAAATTATTGACCATCATAAATTGGGCATACTTGGTACAACTAAACCGATAAGTTTTAGAAATATGATTGTGGGTAGTACTTGTACAATAATTTATGGATTATATATAGAAAATAAAGTAAAAATTCCAGAACATATCGCAGGGCTTTTAATGGCTGGTATAATATCTGATACTTTAATGTTAAAAAGTGCTACTGCCACTAAAGATGATGAAATAGCTATAGAAAATTTAAGTAAAATAGCAAATATCAAACCAATAGATTTAGCTATGGCGATGTTTAAAGCTGGCGATGTTGTTAAATCAAAAACCATTAAAGAAATTGTTAATATGGATTTTAAAACTTATACTATTGATAAGAAAAATATTGGTATAGGTCAAATAACTACTCTTAATTCTAAAGCCATTTTAAAACAAAAGCATAGCTATATTAATTATTTAAATAAAGAAGCTAAAAGTGAAAAATATGATATTATGATTTTTTTAATAACCGATATCTTTAAAAATGGATCTTATATTTTATTTAATGAAAGTGCTAAGAACATTTTAATGGATGCTTTTAAAAACAATTTAACCCAAGGTGATTTTTTAGAAAACGTTATGTCTAGAAAAAAACAAGTATTACCAGAAGTAATAAGAATATTAAATTAAGAAAATAATAATGAGTAATTAAAGTTATTAAATATTAAATTAAGAGGTTATAAAGATATTAAAATAAGAAGTTTATTTGAACTTCTTATTATTTTCTCTTAATAAATTTAAATATAATTCATATAGTTGTTTATGCTTTTTAGCAATAACCTCTAAAATAATACCACTTATACATAATAAAATGCTTATTACTAAAGATACTGAAGCCACAATTAATCTTGGAAATTTTAAAACTAAGCCCGTTTCGAAATATTCTATTACAGGTGGTATTCCTAATATTATCGTTACAATTAAAAACATTAAAGCAATTAAGTTAAAAAATAAAGTTGGTTTATATTCTTTAAATAATGTCCCAATTGTTTTCAAAACTTTAATACCATCACTATAAGTATTTAATTTTGAAACACTACCTACTTGCCGATTACGATAATTAACTGGCAACTCTACTATTTTAAAATTTTTATCGATGGCATGAATAGTCATTTCTGTTTCTATTTCAAATCCTTTAGATAATACAGGAAAACTTTTAACAAATTCATAACTAAATGTCCTATAACCAGTCATAATATCTTTAACATTACTTTTAAATATTTTATTAATTAAATATCTTACCATTTTATTGCCAAAATTGTGAAACAATCTTTTATTTTCTTGAAAATATGTTCCGGATAATCTATCTCCAATAACCATGTCTGCTCTTCCATTTAGTACTAAATCACACATTTCTTTAGCATTCTTACAATTATAAGTATCATCACCATCAATAAGTAAATAACACTCTGCATCAATATGCCGAAACATACTTCTTAAAACATTACCTTTTCCTTGCTTATATTCATACATTACTTTGGCACCACATTTTTTAGCAATTATATCAGTTCCATCCGTGGAATTATTATCATAAACATATATTGTTGCATTAGGCAACTCTTTTTTTACATCATTAATTACCTTCTTAATAGTTTTACTTTCATTATAACAAGGTATTAATACTGCTATTTTATCCATATTATTTTTCCAAATCTTTTTCAGTTTCTTTTATTATATAAATTGGTCTTTTTTTCGTTTCAAGATATGTCTTAGATAAATATAATCCCATTATTCCAAGACAAAATAATTGAATTCCTGATACAAATAATATAATACAAGCAAGTGATGGCCATCCACTAACGGGATCACCAAAAACTAATGTTTTAACAATTATTACAATAACCATAATAAAGGCAATTAAACAAAATAAAACTCCAATAAAAGCACTTATTAATAATGGTGATGTTGAAAAAGATATAATTCCTTCAATGGCATAAACAAACAATTTCCAAAAATTCCATTTCGTAGTTCCTGCTACTCTTTCTTGATTTTCAAATTCAATCCATTTTGTATTATAACCAACAAAACTAAAAATACCTTTGGAATAACGATTATACTCTTCTAATTCTAAGATTGAATCTAACATCTGTCTTGTAAATAAACGAAAATCCCTTGCACCATCAACCATTTCAATATTAGAAAGTTTATTAATTATTTTATAAAAACTTTTTGTAAAAAATTTTCTTAATGGTGAATAACCAATTCTTGATGTTTGTTTCGCAGCACAACAATCATACTCACCTTTTTGAAGAGTATCAAACATTTCTAATAATAATGCTGGTGGATCTTGTAAATCAGCATCCATCGTAGCTATATAATCACCCGTTGTGGCTTTAAGTCCTGCTAAAATACCAGCTTCTTTACCAAAATTTCTCGAAAATGAAATATATCTTACACTCTTATCTTTTTTAGCAAGTTCTCTAAGTATTTCTAAAGTTTTATCTTTAGATCCATCATTAACAAAGACAAATTCAAATTTAGCTTTCTTTTGCATTTGTTTAACTATTTTTTGCATTTCCTCATAAAAGTAATGTAAACTTTCTTCTTCATTATAACATGGTACAACAATTGATATCTTTTTCATTATTCTTTCACTCCTTTAAATACTATCAATTTACTTAATATATAATTTAAAATAATAATAACAAATTGAGCAATTATTTTCATTAAAGTATTATTGAAATAGAAACATGATACAAAAATATACATAAATAACATTTCAAATACTAAAGTTGCTAATCTTGATTCATAAAACTTTAAAGCTTCTTTAATAATATTTTTATTTTTACTAGTAAAAACAAAAATACGATTAGTAATATAAGCAAAAGTTACTGCTAAAATCCAAGATATAACATTTGCAACTTGTAATAATATAGCATTATCAGGATTTAATATTGTTTTAGTAAGTATATAATAAGAAAATATACTTACAATAGTGGTTAAAACACCAAAAACTAAATATAAAATTATTTCTTTATTTTTTAAAAGTATTTTATTTATTTTTTCATAAAAATGATCATATATTAACATCGTTATAAAACCAAAAAGACCAATAATACTAGATAATATTCCTAATATTAACCATGGTGATGTATAAGATATTTTTATTTTATGATTACCACTTGGAACTTTAAAACCTAAAAACGCTGTATTAACTATTTCGCTATCCACTAACTTATTGTCAACATAAACTTTAAACCCTTTATCATAAGGAATACTACTTATTATATAACCATCTTCATCTAAATTACTACCACCGGTAATAGTACTTGTTTTCTTATCTATTCGTAAATTATTTAATTCTTTAAAATTATTATCAATATAATCTAGTGTATAAATATTTATATCACTTATATCATATTTACCTTTAGAAAGAATAATATCTAACTTCTCTATTTTATCATCAGTAATAACATATTCAAAATTATAGTTCTTATTATGATACATCCAACTACGACATGTAAGTTTATTACTTATACCATTAATAATTATTTCTGTATCACCATTAGAACATTTTTCACTATAATTCATTTTAAAAGTAATAACTAATATTTTATTATCAATGGCTTTTTCTAATTCATAGATATAATGAGTTTTTTCTTTTAAAGTAAATTCATAATTATCTTCTAAAGACAGATCTAATTTATTAACTTCACTTTCATATTCATTAACATCTTTACTATCTGTAACGGGATAATTTAACATATATACTACTTTATCAATTTCATTTAATTTATTATAAGTCTCAATACTACCATAATTAGTTGTTTCATATATTATTGGATATGCCTCTTTATTATAATATAAATTAAATTTATCTTTACTTTCTAAAAGTTCATAACTATCTAATTCATTATCTGTAATAATATATTTAATACCCATTAATTTATTAAAGAAATAATTATTTACTCCAGCGGTTATAAATAAATTACGATAGGTAATATTATTTAAAATATTATTATTATAAAAATTCCAATAATATTTATTATAATTTGATGAATATATACTTGTACTATAATAATTACTATTATAATATTTATTAGATACTTCTAAAGCTTTATAATCATTTAAAGTACGATAATAACTATCATCTTTGATATTATTAATTAAACTGATCATATCTTTATTATTAATATCTTTATATTCATCAATACTTACATAAGTTTCATAACTATTATTTATTATTCCTATAAAGATCATTATTATTAATAAAGGTATATAAATAAGAGCATCTTTTTTATATTTTTTAAATAAATATAGAAGAATAAAAGATACAATTAAATCAATACCTAATAAAAATAATTTTTGATTATAATTAAATATAAATAATAATATAAGAGATATAAAAGTTACTATTAATAATTTATTTAATTTAATATTATCATTTTTTAAGTGATCAATAAATTTAGTTAATATTACTATAAAACAAATAACAAGGGGTATTAATACTTTACCTCTTATATAAAGCATCCCATTAAGAATATACATAAATAAAGGAATTAAACATATTAATAATAAACTAATACTTAAAAATATTTCACTTATCTTTTTCTTTTTAGTAAACAATAAACCAATTAAACTAATAAAGAAAACACCTGTTAAACCCATACTAAAGCTTTTATATGATAACTCAATTACATTAGGTATTAAAAGTTTTTTTAAAGCCATAGTATCTTTTAAACCACGACCAGTTGTAAGAATGATATTAGCACTTGGGAAAAGTAAAATGCCAGCCATAAGTAATGGGACAATAACATGAATACTTGCTAAAAATAAATCAACAAGAAAGGTATTTAATTTAAATTTTTTACTATCTAATAGTTTATAAATACCATATAAAACAATAACTAATAAACCTGGTACTGCAAACATATAGTTAGTCATAATCATTAAGAAGATACTTATCATCATTAATAAAGATTTTCTTTTAGTAACATATCTATCTATACCAATTAAACTAAGAAGTAAGAATGGGATATTCCAAACAAACATAATATGATGATGGAAATGATACATTGGTCCTATACTTATAAAACATAAAGATAATATTAAAGATATTTTATTGGAAATATTATTTTCTTTTAAAAAATAATATAATAATACACCAGATAAAGTATGTAATATAATACTTATACCAATAATATAAGTTGTCATATTGATAAATGGAAGTAAATACGATAATAAAATAATTGGACTAAGTAAACCATAATAACTATAATTAAATATATTTTGACCTGCTCCCATATTAAAAGCCATATTAGGTAATATATTACCTGTTTCATAAAATATTTCTCGAAAATAATTGGGAATAACACTGTGTTGACTAATCCAATCGACAGTAGATCCATATAAATTATTAATTCCCAATAAAACAAATGTAAAAATAACACTATATATAATAATTATAAGATAATTTATTTTATTACTTTTCATAAATGCTCCCTATAACAAGTTCATTATCCCATAATTAACTTATAATTGTCAATTATTATAAAAAAGAAAAAGAAACAATTAATTAATCATAATCGTTTCTTTTAAAGTTAAGTGTGAGTTTTAGGTTGTTTTATAAGTTAAATATCAATCCTCCTTACATTATTAATGTTAACTTATTAATATGAAATTTATGTGTTCAAAATAAGAAAGTTTTATATATTAATTTTAAAATAGAAAGTTGTTCCTTTATTAATTTTACTTTCAACTCCATATTTAAAATTATGATCTTTTAATATTTCTTTAACAATTGATAACCCTAAACCAGTACTCACAACATTTCTTTGATGATTTTTATCATTTTTATAATATTTATCCCATATATATGGTAACTCTTCTTCTTTAATACCTTTACCTGTATCAATTATTTCTACTAAGTAACAATCATCTTCTTTAGTAACTCTTATTGTTACTAATTTATCTTTACCAGTATAATTAATAGCATTATTAAGTAAATTATATATAACTTGATTAATTTTATCTTTATCAGCTTTTACCATGGCTTTTCTTGGTAAATCTAAAACAAATTGATAGCTTTCCGTTTCTTTAATAACTGAATATCTTTTAATTATTTTTTTTATTTCTTTAACTAAATCATATTCTATATAATTATACATTTGTGCATTACTTTGAGCTTCCGATAATTCTAAAATATCATTTACTAAATTAGTAAGACGATCACTTTCTTCCATAATAATATCTAAATGTTCATCCATTTTATCTTTATCTTTATAAGATATATCTTTGATCATTTCGGCATATGCTTTAATCATTGTAAGTGGTGTTTTTAAATCATGCGATACATTAGCTATTAAATCTCTTTTTAACTCATCACTTTTACTTAACTCTTGTTGTACATTTTCTAGTGTTTGCGATAATTCTTCTATTTCAAATACACCATTTTTAGGAAAGTCATTATCATATTTTCCTTCCCCAATTTTTTTAGCTTTCATGGTTATTTCTCTTATTGGTTTTGTAACTTTACTAGCAATAAATATTGATATCATTATACTTATTATTATTAATAAGAATATAAAATAGATAATTTGATTTCTAAATATTTTTAAAAAACCAGAGGCATTTTCTAAATTACTGTATATAAATACATTTTTATTTTTACTCTTAAATGCATATATAACACCATTAGTTTTAGTTTTATTATTATATAATTTATAATAATCACTATCGACATTATCATTTAAGAATTTATCCATTACTTTATTAAAAACTGTACTATCATTAAGTAAACAACCATGTTGCATAGTATTATAATTTATTCTAATATTATTACTATCTACAACACTTATACATACTTCATTATCATAAGCAAGTTCTTCTGATAAAACATAGATATCTTTATTTGACTCTTGATATTCATTAATAACATCATTTAATTTATTAATTTGATATCTTTTATATAGCATATCAAATACTTTAGTTTCACAAATCCAAAAGACAAATATTAAACCTATACTAAATAATAGTACTAATAAAAGTGTTTTAAATTCAATTCCATTAAACTTATTACTTGCTTTCAATTTTATAACCCATTCCTCTTACAGTTTTTATTATATCTCGATACTTTCCTAAGTGGGCTCTTAAAGTTTTTATGTGGGTATCGATAGTTCTATCATCCCCATAAAAATCATAACCCCAAATATTAGAAAGTAAATTCTCTCTTGATAATGCAATATTAACATTTTCCATTAAATATTTTAATAAATCATATTCTTTGGGTGTAAGTACCACTAACTCATTATCTATATATACTTCATGGGCTAAATTATCTAATTTAATTCCCGCTACTGTTAATACATTTTTAACATTTCTTTTGGTAATGGCTTTAACTCTAGCAAGTAGTTCTTTAGGACTAAATGGTTTCGTAACATAGTCATCTATTCCTAAATCAAAACCAATTAATTTATCATACTCTTCACTTCTTGCTGATAACATTATAAAAGGAATATCTTTTATTTTCTTTATTTCTTTACAAGCCGTGTATCCATCCATTTTTGGCATCATAATATCCATAATTACTAAGTCAATATTATTCATCTTAACTATTTCAATTGCTTCTAATCCATTTTCAGCTTCATATACTTTATAGTTATCTAACAATAAATATTCTTTAATAACATCTCTAATTAATTTCTCATCATCAACAACTAAAATATTCATAATACCACCTAAGTAAATATTATAACATTTTTGTGAAATATATATGAAAAAAGTAAACAATATTTGTCTACTTTATTCTTCAGTTTGTTTTTTAGAATTAAATAAATCATATGTTATTATCGCATTACCTACATCAATAGCTTTCTCTGTATATTCTTTATATTTATTAATATATTCTTCATCTACTCCCCCACTTAATGTCTTATGTTCACCCGTCGAATTATTATAATATACTTTATTGGTTAAGAAATTACCATTAGGGAATATAACTATATTATCATCTTTTATATTAAAGATATCATGACCAAGTACATATTTATAATCCATACCTAACATATTATAAAGGGTTGGTATTAAATCATACATTCCCATTATATAACTATAAGTTCCTTTTAATTTCTTAGATAATTCTTTATTCTTAGTCCAAAGAATTAATGGTGTCTTTTTATTTAAATTATGATCATAACTATCATATTCAATATAGGTTGGATCTGATGGATCTTTTAATTCACTAGTTACATAATCATAATTGTATAAATAATTCATATCTTTATAACTTATTTTGGCATCATGATCACCATAGAATACAAATACGGTATTATCAAAATGATCACTTTCTTTAATATAATTAATAAAATCTCCTAGAGCTTCATCAGCATAATGACTACTAACAATATATCTACCAATATCTCTATCACATAAATAACAAGAACTAACTTTTTCTAAAGTATTACTATCTACATAATAATCATTAATATCTAAAGTAAAGGCATCATTTGGAGAGAATGGTGAGTGATTAGTTAAAGTAATAATAGTACCAAAATAATTATCATAAGTATCTTCTATACCTTCTATTTTTTCAACAGCTTGTTTAAAGAATAACTTATCATTGATACCTAAACCAATATAATCAGGATTGCCTTTCTCGTTAACAAAATCAAATGTATCTCTAAAATATAAACCTTCATAACCTAATTTAGGATGAACATTAACTCTATTCCACATACCAACCGCATTACCATGCATACTAAATGTATAATAACCTTTATTCTTTAAATCTTTTAAAATAGTATGGAATTCATTATTAGAAAAATTACTAAATACAGTACCAAAATTACTAGGCATTAAACCAGTAAGAGTTATATATTCAGCATCAGATGATGTACCTGTAGATACTTGGGGATAGAAATTATTAAAGAACATTCCTTCATTAGCTATTTTCTTAAGATTTGGAGCTACTTCTACACCATTAAATTCTAAATCCATTAAGAATGTTTGCATACTTTCCATATGAACATAAATAATATTATATCCCTCTAGTATACCAGTATACTTATTATCTTTTTTATAAGTATTTCTTTCTTCATCATCAAAATAATTATTAAATAATTGAATAGCATCTTCATAACCAAATAAACTATTAATTTTAGGAATTATAGTTTGAACTACATCATTACCTTGATAAAGTAATACCCCAAATCTTTTAACAATATATCCTCTATCCCATTGCTTTACTAATCTGCTATAATCAACACTTTCGGCAGTACCAAAAGAAAAAGCTAAACAGATAAATGATAAAATACTAGTGAATCCTACCATTATTTTTTTATTTTCTATCTTACTAATTAAATTATAATAATTTGAAAATTTTAAAGTTCTATGCATATAATAAAATATAATAGGTTGTAATATGTAAATAAAATCTATTATTCTTAATTTGACAAATATTGAATCTGCTACTGTTTCCACTTGTGATAAAGTTTGAATTAAAGCAACAGATACAAAGCCCTCATAGAATGTAAAATAAACAGAATTAATTACTTCAACGACTGTAAAAACAATGAGTACTGTAAAAAAATATTTAAATTGATTTTGGGGTTTAAATAAATAACCAATAGCTCCTAAAAGAAAAATAATACCTAAATCAGTAATAAAGGGCTTTAAACTAAAGCCATTGGTAATTGTAACTTCTCTTAAGATAGTTGATCCAATAATTGCTAAAATTACATATGTTATAAATAATCTATTCATATAAAAATATTTTATAATTAATTGCCATAATTTTTTTAATACGCTTATTATTTTCTTCATTAAGCACCTTCTTTGCTATTTAATTATAACATGTAAAATTTTAGGTTGCAAATTATTAAAAAATTTGGTATTATATGACTAGTCATGCAGGTGTAGTATAATGGTTAATATATAACCTTGCCAAGGTTGGGATGGGAGTTCGATTCTCCTCACTTGCTCCAGATTGATAGGAAACTCGGAAAATTCTTCGAGTAGTAATATACATT